>JANQPS010000053.1 GCA_028285365.1 Thermoanaerobaculia bacterium
CTCCTCGCCGGGACGCTGAGGGTTCGCCTCGAAGTCTGCGAAGGCCATCATGGCAACGACGATGATGACGACGACGACTCCGACGATGACGACGATGACCGCTCGGCGTCGCCGCGGACGTGTACGTTCGGCGACGACGGACGGATCGTGTTGGACGAGCGCGCGTACATCTCCGGATTGGAGAAGATGCACGACTTCACTGCAACGCATTCGACCGAGCCGGTGCGTCAACGTTTCCTGGACCACAATCGATTGCAGTCCGAGCTTACAGACGAGGGGACTCGTGCGGGCGTTCGCACATTGACTAGGCTGGGGAGAACATGTTGGCAGCGGTCGTACTCCGGGGGCAAGCGATGACATCGTCGACGGGCTTAGTTTCGCCAACGGTCCAACGGGACGTTGATAGATTCGTCCAGGACGTCTTGGAGGCCAACCAGTCGTTGCGTGTTCGTTGAGTTCTCGTTGCTCGTCGAGGTGGTCTGGCTGAACGCGAGGAAGCGAGTTTCTCTGATCCGCGTATCTCCGCGCTCGCACTGGAGGTAGTCGACTGCTGCACCCATCAGACGCCCCGCGAGCGTGCGGAGATCGCCTCGCCCGTCCCGCTGCCAAAGATAGGGATGAGGCGATCGTCTCTGTGCCAGAAACTGAATAGTCAAACTGGGGGCACCCCAGACTGAAAAAAAGTCAGGTTTTCTGCAGTATCAACGTCGCTGCTTCTCGAGAGTTTGGGAAGACTCCAAGGCATAGTGAGAGCAAAAATGAGGAAAGGCGAGGGCATGGGTTCCTCAACGCGCGTCCATCTGGTGCTCGCGGCCGGCGGCGTCAAGACTCTCAGTTATCCTGCCGCGATTCACGAGCTTTGTAGCAGTGGGCTGGAAATCGCATCGATCTCGGCTGCCTCCGGTGGGTCCTTCTTTGGAGCGCTTCTGGCCTCGGGAATGACGCCGAAGGAGTTACGGGTCGCCGTGGAGTCCTTCGACCTGCGGGTTCTTGCGGGAGAAAGGCGTCCCTTTGCCGCTATTCCTTTGGTGGGTGCAATGTGGCGCTGGCCCTTTGCGAAGCATCGAGAATCGGGACTGCTCGCGCATTTAGGGAGCTAATCGACGGGGATCCACAGTTCAGGGAACTCGAGATTCCGTATGCGACCGTTGGACTCGATATCGTGACCCGACGATTGCTGGTGTACTCCACGTGGTCGACACCGGATATGAAGGTGACCGAGGCGCTTGGGATCGCGGTTGCAGTGCCGTTTCTCTATCCACCGCACAAGAGAGGGCCGCGTCTGATTATCGATGGCGCTCTTGCTTCGCCTTGTCCCGTCTGGCTGGCAACGGAGCAACCTGAGTCGCTCCCGATTGTGGTGTTACGCCCGCGTAACCCGGTAGCCGCTGCACGGCCGCGCAATGCTCTCGAGCTCCTGAGACAACTACTCGATATCGGAGGGGCCAGTCGAGACGCCTATGCAATCCATCGTATGGACCAAAAGGTCATCGTCGATATCGAAGCCGACGATATAGAGTTCGACAACTTCAAGATCAGTCGAGACCAGAGGGAGCGTCTTTCCATGAATGGACGTCGAGCCGCGAGGGAAGCGTTGCCGACGATCCTGGCCGTCGCCAATGGCACATTGAGCCACGAGCTGGTTCCGTCTGTCTCGCTGCATTCGGACACTTCAGACGACGATCGGGCTGAGGCTGGCGGGGTCCGCGCGATGAGCTCCTTCAACGTCAACCTGTCTCGTAGAATTCGCGATCGTGTGTTCATTAGCTATGCCCGAGAAGACGAGCCGTGGCGAGAGAAGGTTACGACTGCTTTGAGGCCATTCGTCAGGCCGCCTAACTCTATTTGGAGCGACGCTGATATCGGCGGCGGTGAACAGTGGCGAGCCGTGATTGATGAGGCGTTGCAGAAGACCAAAGTGGCGATTCTCCTGGTTACCGCCGACTTTCTGGCGTCGGACTTCATCGTCGAACACGAGCTGCCAACGCTCGTCAAAGCCGCCAAACAGAACGGGCTCGCGCTGCTATGGGTCGCGGTCGGCGACAGCGGCTACGAGGAAACCGCACTCAAGGACTTCCAAGCGGCAAACGATCCCCGCCAACCCCTGAGAGGTTTGTCGGCTTCTGAGGTGGACGAGGTCCTGGTTAGCCTGGGGAAGCAGGTCAAGATGGGGCTGTCCTAACGAACCTGCTCGGCGTGGCCGCTCACTCTGGCGACGCGTCGAGGAACCCGTTGAAGTGCTCGAGACTCACTTCCTTTGCTACGCCTGACCGACCTCTGCGAGGTCACCCATTCCCTTGACCGAATCCAGCGATGCAACGCTCTCTGGTTTGATGTGGCCTAGCCCCATCTTCTTCAGACCTTTCTTTGAACAATCAGCGTCGTAGCGCACGTACCGGAACGCTTTCCCGGTTGATGAGTAGTCAGGCTTGCCGTCCTGGTCGCGTACGATCAGGTCGCCCACCTCGCTGTCCAGCTCCCCCCCTGCACGCATCGCCCAATCGTGCGGCAGTTGATGTCTCGATCGAAGGCCGCCTGACTCATCAAGCCGCTCAGTGTAGCTTTCGCCGAAGATACGACTTCCCACTCTACGTTGTCGAGGTCGGAACCTTCGACAGGTTGGTGCCTGGTGCCGATCGATACGACGAGATTGCTCGCGAAGGTGTGACGCAAGACGTGCCAGGTCACGGTCCTAGTTCCCGCCGCCTTGCACGCCTTCCGCAGCCGGCACTCGCACTGCTTCTCGGTCAACGGCGTGCCGTCCTTTTGGCAGAAGACGAACCGCTCACGCAGGTGACGGTGTCCTCGAAGCGTCCTCATCTGCGGGCGCGTAGAGGAGACTGCGAGTTAGTCCCAACTCCGCTGTCTCGACAAGCTGCCACACTGGCTCTCCCGGGACTCTGGTTTCGATGACTGGGTCGCCGAGTGGCATCGAAGACGGCTAGCATTTCTGCGCGTTAGGCTGCAACGATTACGAAAATCAGGTCCGAGCGCACGAACGTGTGAATTGGGGATGCTGGAACGCGGTGCAATCGTCTGAATCTCAGGGGAGCAATATCGACTTCAGACTTGTTCGAGCTGTTTTCCTCCACCAACGTTCGAAAGAACTAACCCTAACGAGACAGCAGGTGGCAGTATCATCTACTAAGGCGGAGCCTGATCAGAGGATCGCTATCGCTGGTCGATAGACCGGAGCTGGTGTCGCTCTGAACGCAACAGAGTGTCTGCGGCATACCGACGACACGGGATGTCCGAATCAAGAGCGTGATGGGGGACGAATCATGACCAACCGTAGGGCTGTACTGATCGGAATCAACCACTATGCAAACGGGTCTCACCTTAGGGGGTGTGTGAACGACGTCGAAGAGATGGAGGCGATGCTCATCGAGCATTTTGACTTCGATGACTCGGATATTCGAACGGTCGTCGATCACCAGGCAACTCAATCTCGAATTCGGCGGGAGATAGAAGGTCTGGTAGAGTCTACGCAAGCCGGAGACGTCGGCCTCCTACATTTCTCTGGGCACGGGTCGCGCGTCCCGGACCTGGACGGTGATGAGGGCACCGACGGACGCGACGAGATCCTGTGTCCGACTGACCTGAACTGGGCTTCGCAAGAACAGCTCGTCGATGACTGGCTCCGGGTCCAGTTGGACCAGGTTCCGGATGACGCCAACCTGACGGTCTTCTTCGACTGCTGCCATTCCGGGACCGCGACGCGGGAGCCTCCGCAACCGATGGCCCCTGTGCCGCGGTATCTGATTCACCCGAACGATTTGCTGGACGCCGAAAGCGGTCGGGCTCCCTCGGAGGTCCGAACGTCCATGTTGCATCATGGTCGCGGGCCGGGTGACGTGCACGACGTCGATGTGCCCGAGATTCTCGTTACGGGATGCCGAGACCACCAAACCTCAGCCGATGCCTACATCGCCGGCGACTGGCGTGGCGCCATGAGCTACGCCCTGCAGCGGGCGGTGAAGCGAAAGCGAGGAACGCTCACGTATAGGCAGCTGCACGAGATGATGATCGACTGGCTCGACGGCCGCTATTCCCAGGTTCCGCAGCTCGAAGGTCGGGGGGCAAACCTGGACAGGCCCGTGCTGCGGCCCTTTTAATCCACCGCAGTCCACGGCCTCCGACTTTGCCCGGCAGCGAACGACCAAGGGAGCAACCAAATGACCAAGTTCGGACTGGGGACGACCGAGCCTGCTTTCATTCGAGGAATTCGGGTGGAAGGTCGAGGGGTGCGAGGCGAAGTCAGCGAATACAAGGGTCCGAGTTCACGTGGTGGACCGGCGGCCCGCTCGACCCTCGATGAGCTTCTCGCCGCGTCCAGCGGAATCGAAGTGCGAGCGGCGGTGCGGCTCGATCGCTTGGAGGTCACGGAGAGTGGTCGTGGGGGCCCGGGCGA
>JANQPS010000082.1 GCA_028285365.1 Thermoanaerobaculia bacterium
CAGCGGGAACGCGACTCGGTGGCCGCGCCAACGCGCTGCACGTACCCCGCGAGGGCCTTCCTGAGCTGATGGAACGAGACCCTACCAGCCTGGCCACCGCCCGATTGCCGTCTCGGATCGGCACACGATCCGCGGCATACGTGTTGCAGAAGCTCGGCTATGAAGCTCCTGCTCTCGCGGACTCCCGGGTCACAGCCTCCGGGTCCGATCCGAGCCCGCGTCCTCATCGTAGGCACACGAGGTCATCCACGCCGTATCTATTTGATAACATGGGAGTTTGGCGCCTGGAGTCTGATTCTTGAGAAATCCCCAGAAACGTCGTGTCGGTGAGCTGCTGCTCGAGCGCGGGCTGCTCGAGAAGAACATGCTCAACCGGGCTCTCAACCTCCAGCGTGCAGCTGGGGGTCGACTCGGACTCAATCTGTTGGAGATCGGCGCCGTCTCCGAGTCGAATCTGCTCCGGGTGCTGGGATCCCAGAGCGAGCTCTCGATCGTCACCGTCGACGAGCTCCGCGACATTCCCGAGAGCATCCTGCGCTCGATCTCCGAGAAGACTGCGCGACGACTCGCGGTGGTTCCGTTCAGGCTTCGCGGCAACACCTTGTGCGTGGCCAGCGCTCAACCGCTGACGATCGACGTCGAGAACGACCTGGCCACGGAAGCGGGTCGGCTCGTCAGACCCTTCCTGGCTCTCGACGTGCGCGTCTACGAAGCGCTCAACATCTACTACGAGGCACCGCTCTCGATTCGCCTGTCGAATCTGCTCAAGCGAATGAACCGCGACCAGCTTCCCCACGACACTCAGCCGGTCGACGTTCCTCCGGAGCTCTCGCAAGCATCCATTGCCCAGCCGACGCCCAGCGTGAGTCCGTTCGGAGGCCCCAACGAAGACGGCTTTGCTGCCGAAGCCGCCCATCGCGTCAGTCAACCGATCATCTGGGACCGCAACGGCGCTCGGTCCATCTCCATGAATCACTCGGCGTCGGCGCTCGAGCCCGATCACCCGTCCGCAATCATCGAGGAAGAGAATGGTGAAGCCATCGAGATCGTCCCCGAGCCCACGGTGGACGTCACGTCGAGCCCGACGCCAAGGCTGACTCTGGGCATCCAGGACCTCGCGGAGGTCGCCGACGTCGAACGGACTGCCGAGCTTCTCCTGGGATCGTGCAGCGATCACTTCGTAAGACGGCTGCTGCTGGCCTACCGGTCGGGGCGGGTCCGGGGCTGGAAGGCAGACGGGCGAGGCATCGTTCCGCGACACCTGACCGGCGTCGACTTCGCCACCGACCAGTGCCCACCGTTCTTGTCGATCGAGAAGGGTGCCCGCTTCTGGCTAGGACCGCTCGGAGCGGGGGCCGCTGCCGAGCAGCTCAATCACGTTCTCGGGGACCGACCGCCGAGCGAATGTCTGATCCTGCCTTCGCGAGTCGGAGATCGAACCGTCGCCTTTCTCTACCTCGACAACGGCGGGGCGGGCGTCGCCGGCTCTCCTCTGGGAGATCTGCTCGAGCTCACCCGCGAGGCTGGCCACGCGATGGAACGAGCACTGCTCAAGAGCCGAGCGACAGCCAACTGACAGGCACCCGGTCGCAAACGCCGAGTAGCTCCAGTTGCTTCGAGAGAAACGCCCCTCAGACGCCTATTCTCGGTTGACGTTCTTGAGGGCTTCGCGTCGCGACAGTGGGCTCAGTCGCTCGCCTTTCTCTCGCACGTAGCGGACCACCTCATCTGGATCCGACCAGGCCAGATCGCGGAGCGCCCAACCAATGGCTTTGCGCAGGAAGAACTCCTTGCGATCCAGGTTGGGCTCGATACAGGCGTAGAGCAGCTCTCGATCGAGGTGCTCTTTCCTGCGAAGCTGACAGATGATCGAGGTGCGGCGAAGCCAGAGATCGTCGGATCGTGACCAACCCAGCACCACAGGCTGCATGTCCGGTGTGAACGACTCCAGCAACGCGCCGATGCGATGAGACGCGATCTCATCGACGAGATCCCACCAGGCTCCAGTGGTGATCATCTCTTCATACATCGAGAGGGTCTCGAGCACCTGATGGTGCTTGTGCACCCGATGCGCCGCGAGATCGAGAGCCACGTAGCGTTCCTCTCGCCTTTTTGCGCCTCGCCAGAGAGCCAGCAAAGTGTCCATGAAGTCGACCAGATTCACCAGCGGCTGTTCCTGACACAGGGATTTTGAGATCTTCGCCCGCTCGGGCTTGTTGATGCCGTAAAACGGCATGGCCGACTTCATGTAGCTCTGCATCTGCGCTGCTTTGTCGGGGTCTGCGATTGAAGACAGCTCGGCGCGCACCGATCGAATCAGCTTTCGGCGGATCATCGAGCTCGCACCAGCAGGTTGTCAGCCCCGGCTCTCGGCCAGCACCTTGTGGACCTTGGTGAGCTGCCGCCGGAGCGAACGGTTCTTCAAGTGCGCCTTCAGGATTCGCTGATAGGCCTCGGAGTCGGTGACGTACTCAGCCAGAGATCGCAGCAAGACGATCCTCTCGGACTCATCCTCTTTGGTGTCGAGGGCCAGCAGGGCCGTGAAGTATTCGGCCGTGGTATCGATCCCTCTCGTCACGTTTTCGTCCACGAACCGAACCCACTCGAAAGAGCTCTCGAGGACCGCTCCGCCGCCAGGCCGCGGGAAGGCTACGACTTCGAGCTCGTCACCACTCCGGAAGCGATCGATGAGCTGCTGGCGCTCTACCCGCTGGCAGTCGACTCCGAAGAGGTCGAGCACAAACGACTTCCTGGGCTGCGGAAGATGGACGGGTTCGGAGAGCTCGACTCGGACCCCGACCGCACCGGAAGGCTCGCTCAAGTCGACCACCGGATCGATCACCTCGGCACGAAACACGAACACATCCAACGGAAAGGTGGCGGGTAGACCGGCCAGCGGATCCTCCGGGCACTCGAACCCTGCCCACGCCGGCGCCACGACGACTAGCGCGAGAGTCAACGTCAGTCCGATCCTCGCGAGCCGCCTCTGCTCCAGGTTGCCGGTCACACCTCGAACCTCCACACGTCACCGTCGCTGACGATGCGACCGGCCGTCGGTGCCGCAAAGTGCGTCCCCAGAACCACCACCGGGCCGTCCGCATAGCGCTCGAGAAAAGCCCGTCGTGTCGCCACGGCCATCTCACCGTTCCAGTCGAAACTGCACGTCCAGTCAGGCTCCGCACATTGGACGGGATGGTGCATCAGATCACCGGTGATCACGGCCTCTTCCCCTTTGGAAGAGATCCGAACACTCACGTGACCGGGGGCGTGTCCATACGTTGGCAGAAGGCTCACCTCGCTGGTGATCTGGTGTGTCGAATCGACGAGATCGACCAGGCCTTTCTCGAGCACCGGCAGTACGGAGTCGCCAAAGTGACCTTCGCCCTGCTTGGCCTCGGAGGTCTTCTCCCAGGCCTCCCATTCGTCGCGTCCGAACAGGTAGCGAGCCCGCTCGAAGGTGGGAATCCACTTCCCCTCGTGAAACCGCGTGTTCCACCCCACGTGATCGACATGCAGATGAGTGCACAACACGGTGTCGATGCTGTCGGGCGGGAATCCGGCTGCCGTCATGTGCTCCAGAAACGGCAGCTGCAGATCGTTCCACGGAGGAAAGTCCCTCTGTTTGTCGTTGCCGATGCACGTGTCGACGACGATACGCGCACCCTCGGACTCCACGACGAAGCTCTGAATCGCCATGAGGATCCGACCTCTCTCGTCGACGAAGTGAGGCATGAGCCAAGAGTGGTAGGGCACAAAGGCCTCCGGCACCATCTCCTCGTAGAGAAAGGTGGGATTGGTGGGTACTTCGAGCTCGACGATGCGCGTCACCCGCACATCGCCAATCTGGAAGACGTCAGCCTTCGAGTCAGCCTTTGAGGTTTGGTTCATGGGGGTGATCATACGGCGCAGGTGGTGAGCCAGAGATCGCGCCCTACTCTCGCGGCTCAGCGGCGTCACCTGACCCTCGCCTGCTACCCTCTTGTTTCAACCCCGATAGCCGACCGAGCCCCTCCACGCTCGGTGCGGGCCGATCCGAATCCGAGGGCAAGCGGACCGCATGTCCGTTCGTCGCGCGTCGCCCAACCCGACGACAGCCCATCTACCTGCAGTGCCGTGCTGACCACCTCTTCAGGAGACTTTCCCATGTCGACGAATCGACTCACCGCACCGCCCCTTGCCAACCGTCGCAAGAGACAGCAGTGGCTCCAGACCATGCGACCG
>JANQPS010000095.1 GCA_028285365.1 Thermoanaerobaculia bacterium
GTTGGGTGCTCAAGGCATCCGGATCAACTGCGCCGGCCGCCTGAACGGCGCCGAGATTGCGCGCATGGAATGGTATCGCGAAGGCCGCGTGCCGCTTCAGCCACCAACTTCCGACACTACGAGGGATTCTCGGGCACCAGTGAGACCCTCCACGTCGTCGAGCGCTTCACCCGCATCGACGAGGACACTCTGCACTACGAGTTCACCGTCGAAGACCCGACGATCTGGACGGAGCCCTGGAGCGGTGACTTCGTGTGGCCGGCCACCGAGCTTCCAGAAGAGCGCGTCTACGAATACGCCTGCCACGAGGGCAACTACGCCGTCGGCAACATGCTTCGGGGAGCGCGACTCCTGGAGCGAGAAGCGCCCGAGAAGAAGAGCGGCACGCAGGAGAGCGACTGAGCTCAGCCGTCACCGCCCGTCAAACAGAACTCCCACATTGGCGAGGACCCGCTCGAGCTCCTCCTCTGACAGCGGCAGGGCCGAGCGAATGAGCTCGAGGTTGCGCTCGATAGCGGTGCGCGGCTCGCTTCCAGGTGGCCAGGCAGGCCAATCCGTCGCGTAGACGACAAGGTCGAGACCAAGCTCGCGTAGCCGGCTCGCCAGGTTCTGGTTCGACTGACGGACCCTTTCGGCCCTTTGATCGTTGTCTGCTGCTTCTGGCTGGAAGACGACCGCACCCAATCCGAACGAAAAGCGCTCGCGCGCCAGCGTTCCCTGGTCGAAGGCCTCGACGAACGCTGCGAGCGCTGCGTCCGTCGCAGCGTCGTAGCCTCCCCAGCCGGCCATGTGGGCAATCTGAATCGGCAGCTCTGGCGCTTGCGACAGAACCCTCTCGATGAAGATGTTCACATCGACCGGTCCGTACTCAGGGTTGCGAGTTCGCATGTGGATCAGCACCGGCATGCGCAGCTCTCCGAGTCTGCGGAAGACCTCAGCCAGAACCTCGACATGCTCGTCGTTACGCAGGTCGACATCCGAGTTCGCCAGATGCAGTTTGAGGCCCGTGAGTCTCGAGTCCTGCCCACAACGCTCGATCTCGTCGAGCGCGTAGTCCGCCAGCGGATTGACACTGCACAAGCCAACGAGGCGCTCCGGAAAGAGCGCCGCCTGCTCGGCGACGTAGTCGTTTTCGGCCAGGACCTTGGCGAGCTCGTCCGTAACTTCGACATCCGGCATCGCGAACATGTAGGCGTTCGACAGCAAGACGCCACCTTCGAGACCGGCTGCGTCCAACGCCGCAATGGCGTCCGCCGCGCCAAAGGTCGGGCTGGGATCGAGAGTTTCGCCTTCTGGTGGCGGTTCGACGGCTTCGCGCGCCCGGTCGAGATTGAGCGCCGCCTCTGCCGACTGAATGTGCATGTGGTGGTCGGCGCTTGCCACTCTCGGCCCCGTGTCCACCTCGGCGTGGGGCTCGGCACCGCACCCTCCGAGGACGACAACAACCATCAACCAGGCTGACCAGGTACCCGTCAGGCTGACGATCCGCAAACACTTCCAGCTAGCTGCACCGTCCAGACGCATTCGTTGGGCACCTCTTGTCATGGCCTCAGGGTCGGGCCGGTCGATCCGAAGATCGACGTCTTTGTCGCAGAGACGAGAGATGCTACTTTGGCCCACCGGCTTTCACACTCCAATCGACTGGACCCATGCGGGAGATCTTCGTCGGACCTGACGATAGGTGGCTCGTGCGTCCTGGATACGGCTTGGCGTGAACGACGTCGGAGTTCTGTGATTGGTCGTTCGTCCGGTTCCGGACAGTCGGCCGCGTGACTACCCTGCGCTCGGCGTTCTGACGACGGTCGAGCACGTAACACAGAGCGGGCCCGCATCGGGATCTCGCAAACAGCCGTAGACCGGCACGGCGTTCGACCCAGAAGTCAGACAAGGTCGGTTGGGGCAAGATCGGTAGAGAAAGTCGGAAGCAGAAATGAGAGATCACGAGCAGGACGTCTGCACCGTCGTCCGAGAGCGCTATCCGCGGGCCGTCGAAGAAGCTGCCTTCGTCCGAGAGGTGAGCGCCGAGCTTTCGCGCCACGGCTTTGACGAACAGAACTCCATCGCCTGCGTCTGCACCTGCCGAGACGAGATCTCGCAAACCCTTCACTCCGAGGTCACCAAACATTGGGGCCTCGTCTTTGACACGTCGTCTCTCGCCGGAATGGTCCTGGCTGGAAAAACCGGACTCAACGCTGCGCAGGCCCATTCGCCGGTCGACCGAGACGGTCGTGAGCGCTACGTCTTCCTCGCCATGCCCCACATTGCCATTGGACCCGATGGCGAAGAGGGAGCGGTCCCTCGGCTCGGTCGTCTTCGCGTCTCCCACGCCTGTGGAGCACTCATCTCCGTTCTCGAACTGGCACGTGACGGTCGTCTCGACACGCGCTTCGACCCGGACGACATCGAGCTCAGCCTCCTCAAGCAGAAGGTCGCCCAACGCCTGGTCTTGAGAGAGGCGCCCGACCTCTTTGCCATCACCGAGGTTGCCCACAGCGCCATTGTCGATGACCTGGAACGCGCCCTGGAGTTGACCTTCGATCCCGAGATGGCAGACATGGCCGTGTTGACCGGCATCCAGATCCACGGCCCCGACGGTCACAACTACGTCCAGCCCAAGACCGGCTACGCCGTCGTCCGAGGCGAACGCCGAGAGCTCGAGATCGCCGGCTCCGTCTAGTGACTAGCGCTTCTCGAAGCGGATGCCACGAACTCGGCCCGCATCGATCACGAAACCGGTCACCTCCCCGTCGCTGGCCGTCTCGCCTTCGAGACGCATTCCGGCAAGCGAGGCCGTCCCATCGGCGCGCACGACGACGTCCCGCGATTCGAGACTTCCAACTCTGTAGCTCAGACTGCCGTCCTCCAACACGAGAGTCGCGGTTGCTGCGAGCTCGTCACTCCAGTAGTCGCCCACCCAGCTGCCCAACTCCTTGGCGTCTTCGACGCGCGCCGGCAACGCTGGTGCGACCGTGTCACGACCAAAAAGCTGGAGACGGACTGACCGAGAGTCGCCGTCCCTCTCAAAGACGGCGCTGGCGCTCGACAGCGGCGGCTGCGGGTCTGCGACCACGAACTCCGTACGACTGATCGGTGACAGCTCGAATGGCTCGTCGTCTGGCGCAGATGCCATCAAACGGGTGCCCTTTCTGGAAACACGCAGAGCGACTCCCGGAAACAGTTCGTATTCGCCGACCCAATCGTCGAGCTGCCCTGGCGTCAGCTCCACCACCTCCGACGCCTTCTCGCTCGGCTCCGGTTCACGATCACTGGACTTCGCGGGCACCTCGAGCAGGTGATCAGCCACCCGCGACGCTCGACCTCCCGGATCGGCAGTCGCCAAGTTGCACAACACCGCGATGCCGAGCTCGTCTTCGGGGAACCGACTGAGCTGCGCTCGATAACCAAACATCGCGCCACCGTGCTGGATGCGGGGCCGCCCTTCGTATTCGTCGATCGTCAGCCCGAAGGCGTAACTCAGCTCCTCGCCGTCGTTCAGCCGTCCCCGCTCCTGAAGACTCTTCCAGAACCCGGAGCCCAGGCTGTCGTCGTAAAAGCTCTGGTCCCAGCGCGCGAGATCTTCGATCGTCGAAAGGAGACCTCCACTACCCACCTGGTCGAACGCCGGCGACCAGTTGACGACGTAGCCAGTCTCTGAAGCCGAGTAGGCCAACGCCCGGTTGGTGACGACCTCGTGGCGGTCGTCATGAAAGTGGGTGTGACGCATCCGCAGCGGCTCGAAGAACACCTCGTCTGAGTACTCCCGCAGCGAGCGACCCGTCGCCCTTCCCACGAGCTGCGCCATCAGAAAATAGCCGCTGTTGCTGTAGAGGTACTGTTCGCCCGGCGCAAAGTTGAGCGCCTTCTGGCGGGCAATCAGCTCGAGCACCCACTCGGGAGTGATGACGTTCTCGAAGGGAACTCCGGCCAGCGACATCAGACCCAGATAGTCGCGCAGTCCACTCGTGTGGTGAACGAGGTGACGCACGGTGATCGTGTCGCCGTAGTCCGGGAGCTCCGGAAACCACTTGCGAACGTCGTCATCGAGAGACAAGTGACCTTCGCGGGCCGCCATGGCCACCGCGGCTGCCGCAAACTGCTTCGACACCGATCCGGTGTAGAACACCGTGTTCTCGTCGATCGGAACCCTGTGCTCGAGGGAGGCCATGCCGTATCCCCGCTGATGCACGAGCTGGCCGCGTTGCATGATCCCGATCGCGCATCCCGGAGAGTGGGTGCCGTCGAGATCCGAGAAGACCTTGTCGATAGCTCGAACACTCTCCTCATCGACCTGAGCTGCTGACGCCGAGGCCAACACCAAGACGACCATGACGACCGCTCGAGAAGTACTTCTGACGATCGAGCCGCTGGACCTGGCAACAACACAGTTCTTCAAGGTTGTCTCCTCAGCTAGAAAGGTGGCGGTGACGAATATCTGTTGGAGGCTCCCTATCCTTCCAGAGTCGATCACCGAGTTGGAGTTCATGATTTGTTGGCGGGCAGCTCTGATAGTCGCCGTTGTGGAAGCGGAAGGAACGACGACGAACCGCTTTTCAGGAGCATCAGAATGCCCGTCTACAACAACATCCTCGAGACCATCGGCAGAACGCCTGCCGTCCGTCTCAATCGGCTCGCCCCAGAGGGCATCGAGCTCTACGTCAAGGTCGAGGCCGCCAACCCGATGGGCTCGGTCAAGGACCGGCTGGCACTCGGTGTGATCGAAGAAGCCGAGCGCAGCGGCCGCCTGCGACCAGGCCAGACGGTCATCGAAGCCACCAGCGGCAACACCGGCATCGGTCTCGCCATGGTGTGTGCTCAGAAGGGCTATCCGCTCGTCGTCGTCATGGCGGAGAACTTCAGCGTCGAGCGCAGGAAGCTGATGCGTTTTCTCGGAGCCAAGATCGTGCTGACACCGGCGGCCGAGAAGGGCAGTGGCATGCTCGCCAAGGCGGTCGAGCTCGCCGAGAAGCACGACTGGTTCTTGTGCCAGCAGTTCGAGAACGAGGCCAATGCCGACGTGCACTCCCGTACGACCGCGCGCGAGATCGTCGAAGACTTCGAAACCATCGGCCTGGACTACTGGGTCACCGGCTTCGGTACCGGCGGCACTCTCAAAGGAGTGTCACGCGTACTCAAGGACAAGCTGCCCGACACGAAAGTCGTGGTCTGCGAGCCCGACAATTCACAGCTGCTCGGTAGCGGCATCCCACAGCCCAGAGAAGTCGTCGATGGCGTCACGACGTCACACCCCAACTTCCGTCCACACCTGATGCAGGGTTGGAGCCCCGACTTCGTCGCCAAACTGACTGAAGATGCACTCAAGGAGCAGTGGATCGACCGCATCGTGCCAGTGGGCGGCCAACGCGCTCTCGAGTGTTCCCGCGAACTCGCGAGTCAGGAGGGCATCTTCACCGGCATCTCGGGAGGCGCCACTCTGGCCGGAGCCCTCCGCCTCTGTGAGCAGATCGAGCCTGGGTCCAAGGTCCTGTGCATGCTGCCCGATACCGGTGAGCGCTACCTCAGCACGACCCTGTTCGAAGACATCGCCGTCGACATGACCGAAGACGAGGTGGCGATCTCGAAGTCGACGCCGCGGTTCCGTTTCGACCGACCCTCGCCTCCGCCACCCAAGCCGACGAACACTCCGGTCGCGGCACCCACGATCTGTCCGGAGGCCGACGACTACGTCCAGACCGTCATCAACGACACCGACCAACCCGTCGTCATGTTCTCTCTCGAGTGGTGTGAGTTCTGCTGGTCGGTCCGCCGCATGTTCAAGGAGCTCGGGATCCCGTATCGCTCGATCGACCTCGACTCGGTGGCGTATCAGGACGGCAACTGGGGCGGGCGCGTTCGCACGGCGCTCAACGCCCGCACCGGCATGGCCACCATCCCGCAGATCTTCGTGGGCGGCGAGCTGATCGGCGGCTGCACCGAAACCTTCGACGCCTACGAAGGTCGAACACTCCAACCTCGATTCGCCGCACTCGGTATCGAGACCACGGCCACTCCAGGCTTCGAGCCCTATTCGTTCTTGCCGAAGTGGCTGCAGACCCGGTAGAGCCATGGGGATCCTGCGTCATCTGCGTATGGCGCTCGTCACCTCGGGCCACTAGGCTCGATCTGAGCTCGAATGAGCCTGTGTCAGAGACCGCTCTTCGAGAGAGCGAACACTGGGAGAGACCGCAGTGTCTCGCGGTGTGCTGACAGTGTCGTTGAGAGGCGTCTTGATACGCCTCATGGAGCGGACCGACCCTTGCCGACGATGACGATCGACCTGGATCTCTTTGCCCGTCTCGCGCTCGTCGCGGAAATCGTGCTCATGGGAGTCGTGCGCGCGCACTACGCCGGCGCGGCTCTGGGAGAAAAGAAGGGGCGTCGGCTCAAGGAGAAGCCAATCGCACTCGTCGTCATCGGACTCGGTGGCCTCGCCTTCTACTACGTGTTCTTCACGTACCTCTTTTCCTGGAGCCCGGCGTGGATGTCTCTGGGCCTCCCCGACGCAGCGCGATGGGCGGGACTGGTCGTGTCGCTGCTGCCACTCGCCTTTCTCTGGTGGGTCTTCAAGACCATCGGGAAGGCGGGCTCGAAGTACGTCATCACGTTCGACGATCAGGACCTGGTCACTACCGGCCCCTACGCTCGCATTCGCCATCCCATGTACACGGGATTCCTGCTGTGGTCGGCGACGGCTCTCGTCTTCACCGACAGCTGGGGCATCGGCGCTGGCTTTTTCGGCTTTCTCGTGATCGTCGTTGCCGTCAGACTGAAGAGCGAAGAGCAAGCCCTCATCGAGCACTTTGGCGACGACTACCTGGACTACATGGCCCGCACCGGTCGTTTCTTCCCACGACTCAGACCCTCGACTCAGGGCCAGTAGCGGTCGCGGAGCTGTCTCTTCTGGAGTTTGCCGGTTTCGGTTCGCGGCAACGCGTCGACGAAGTCGACGGTCTTGGGCGCCTTGAAGTGCGCCAGCCGACCACGGCAGTAGTCGATCAGAGCTTTGGCCACCTCCTCCGATGCGGCGGCGTCCGGAGTCAGCTCGACTACAGCCTTGACC
The DNA here is from genome assembly GCA_028285365.1 of Thermoanaerobaculia bacterium. Lineage (GTDB taxonomy): Bacteria > Acidobacteriota > Thermoanaerobaculia > Multivoradales > Multivoraceae > JANQPS01. Next base: position 7,058 of record JANQPS010000095.1, read on the forward strand.
TGCTCGCCGAACTCTTCATCGGGGATACCGAACACGGCCACGTCTTGCACGAGCTCATGGTCACCGAGAGCCTGCTCGACTTCGGCCGGGTAGATGTTGACGCCACCCGAGATGATCATGTCGATCTCGCGGTCGCTCAGGTGCAGGTAGCCGTCTTCGTCCAAACTCCCGATATCACCCATGGTGAACAGCCCTGGCTCCTGATGGACCGAGGCCGTCTTGGCCTCGTCCTGGTGATACTCGAAGTCTTGGACCATCAGGCTCCGAATGAAGATTCGACCGGGCTGGCCCGGCGGGCAGACGCCACCTTCGGCGTCCAGGATCTGGATCTCGACCATCGGTAGTGGCTGGCCGACGCTCGTCGGTCGCTCGAGCCACTGCTCCGCGTGAATGACGCTGATGACCGCGCCCTCCGTGCCGCCGTAGTACTCGCTGACGATGGGCCCCACCAGTCGATCATCCGCCGCTTGACCTCAGGCGGGCAGGGCGCGGCCCCGTGCAGGACGCGCTGCAGGCTCGAACCGTCGAACGACGCACGCTGCGCCTCCTCCAGGCGCAAGAGCCGCACGAACTGGGTCGGAACCAGATGGACGTTCGTCACCCGGTAGCGATCGATCACTTCGAGCGTCTCTGCGGCGTCGAAACGATGTCGCATGACGATGGTCGAACCGGCATCGAGCATGAGGTAGGAGAACGCGTACTGCGCCGAGTGATACACCGGTCCGCACAACAGGGTGACCCCATCTGCCGGCAGCCCCATCAGCATGCAGAACCCCTGGGCGCGCATGCGATCGCCGTCGACCGGTTTCCCCAGATCGACGGTTCTGAGAACACCTTTTGGACGACCTGTGGTTCCAGAGGTGTAGAACATGACCGAACCCTGTACCTGGTCCTCAGGCTCAGCGTCGTCACTGCCCGCTAGGAGTTGCTCGTAGGACTCCATCTGGGAACGTGAGCCATCGCCGAACCGAGCAACCACCTCCGGTCGATTCCCGCTCGCCTCGACCGCGTCCCGCGCGAGCTCGTCAAAGCGCGGGTCCACGAACAACGCGCGGGCTCCCGAGTCGTCGAGCAGGTACGTGACTTCTTCCGCGGAGCAGTGCCAGTTGATGGGCACCAGGATGAGGCCGCTGTGCGCAGAGGCTGACAAGAGCTCGAACACTTCGCGTCGGTTGCCCGAGAGCACCGCGATCTTGTCTCCTTGGACGAGACCACGAGACCTCAACGAGTGCACCAGACGATTGACGCGGTTGTTGAGCTCTCCCCAGGTAGTCTCGCCGTGCTCGTCGATCAACGCCTGGTGATCGGGCCTCTGCTTCGCCAGTTCCTGCAGCCTCACTGCCATTTGGCGCGCTCCCTCGGTTGTCTCTGAGTGGACGAACAGCGTAGCCCAAGTGCGACTGGGGCTGAGAGTCTTCGAGACTGGCCGACCAGTCCAGGCTCCGGGAGAGCAAAGTCCCGCCCCACACATCACTCCTAGGGCAGGCTCCAATCGTTGAGAGTGCCGCTCTCGAATCCACTCTCGAAGATCGAGCCCGAACTGCAGCTGCCGTCACAACATGCCGTACACGTGATGCTCAGCGTGTAGCTCTCGATCGCGCGATAGTCGTCCAGAGACTGGCGCACGACGACGTCGATCGCGCCGGCTTGGGTGTTGGTGAACTCGATGAACGAGGCGGCACCATCCCCACCGTCGTCGTCGCTCGCGAAGACTGCGCCACAGCTGCGAGACAGCTCGAGCACCGTATCCGACCCTCCCTGGAGATCCAGGGTTTCGATCTCGTAGGTCGCACCGGCAACACCGATGAAGCGTGACCAGTCCGGATCGCACGATTGATGCTCGGAGGTGACCGGCGGGCGCACCAGCGGACCACTGCAGGTGTCGTCGTTCTCGAAGGCGTCGTCCTGACAACCGGCAACTGTCAGATCACCGTCGCTGTAGTCCTCGGCCCTCAGGAAGTTGCCGTTCTGCGAAGCGACCCTGATCTTTCCCGCGGACGTACTCCCGAAAAGCGGTGGAGTAAAGGTCGTCGACGTGGCTGTCGATGGCAGCGGGCCTGCCACCGTGGACCAGTTGCTCGTTCCGTCCGGGGAGTAGTAGACGAAGATCTCGTCACCCGCCGGCAAGCTGCGCGAGTTCCACCTGACGGCGACGGGCACACCCCCGATCAGGGGAGTGTCGGCCGTCGGTGTGTAGACGTCGATCATCGGGCACACCGCCTCTGTCCCGAACGTCATGTAGCGCAGCTGGGTCGACCAACTGTTGAGAGCATCCGCCCATTGCGCGACACCCACGACGTGTCCACAACTGGCGTCGAAGGCGGCTCCGCTGTGGCTACCCCAGGCGTTGACGCCGTCCTGGTCGAAAACCACGTAACGGTTGGCACCACTCTGATATGTGAGAAACGGTCCCGACGAACTGTCGGGTTGGTCGTCGTAGATCTTGAAGATCGCCGACGGATACCGATCAGCAGCGGTCCACGTGCCAAATACTGCAACGTTGCCCAGGGAGCTTCCTCGAAGCGCAAGGGTCGGAAACGTGTAGTACTCGCCAACGCCCCAAAGCTCATGGCTCCACTCGACATTGGCGTTGTCGACGTTGATCTTCACGGTGATCCACGAGCCGCGACTGCCGTCGTCGAAGGGGTCCGATCCGAGAGTGAAGAAGACTCGGCGCCCCGAGTAGACCGCGTTCATGATCCGAGTGTCGCCGCCGTCGATATCGATCGACGTTCCTGGCTGATCGACGTTGGAACGGAGCGCGTTGTAGGTCGGCACCCCGGTGATCGTCGCCTTGGTGAGCGTCGGATTCGTGCGGTCCCCGGACAGAGTCCAGAGCAGCACAGAAGACCCGCTGCCACTGAAGGTGTTGACGAAAAAGGTCTCACCACCGACAGCTATGGAGTTGGGTACAGCAGCCTGCAGGTGTCGAGCCGTGAAGGGAATCCCGGGCCATCGCAGGTCGACGAACGTCGCTACCGACGGGGTCCCGCCGTTCCACATCTCTGCGGTGTAGGCGATGAGCTTGGCGTACTTGAAGGAACCGGTCCAACGGACCATGCCCCCGGTGATGTAGATCCCGAAGGTATCGCCCCCGAGGCTGGCCGAGTCCATGAAGGAGTCGCCGTCTGCGCCCTGAACGTTGACGCGCCACTGCCACCAGTCTCCTTCGGCCGAGCTCGTCTTCGAGATCATGATGAAGGCGTATGACCTCTGAGTGGTGGCGTTGCGGCCGAGCACGAGCATGGCGTACTGGTCGTGAAAGGTGCTGTAGAGGACCCGTGGCTGGGAGAGCGCGACGCCGTCGGGAACCAGATTGCCGAGGAACGAGCTGAACGTGGTGTATCCGCGAATCTCCCGCCCCAGTCTCGAGTAGATGGCAAAGCCGGAGTTGGCAGTCTGGAGGATGTCGGAGTCGCCGATCGCAACACTCGAGTCGGGAGGAATCCAGCCGGTCGAGTCGAGGCCTTCCCAGGTCGCGATGCTGTTGGCAGCGCCGAGGACATCGCGAGACTCCGGCTG
>JANQPS010000097.1 GCA_028285365.1 Thermoanaerobaculia bacterium
GGAAATCATCACCGGCAAGTCGATCTCGTTCCCAGGACTCCAGGTCTTCAACTTGCTCTTGCTGCTCGGCTGTATTGCTCTCGGGGCCGCGCTCATCGCCAATCCGCAGAACGACATGATGCTGTGGGCGCTCATCGGCGTCGCGTCCCTGCTGGGCATCTTGCTGGTGATTCCGGTCGGCGGAGCCGACATGCCGGTCGTGATTGCGCTGCTCAACTCCTACTCCGGTCTCGCCGCCGCGGCCACGGGGTTTGTGCTGAGCAACAGCCTTCTGATCATCGCCGGGTCACTCGTCGGCGCGAGTGGACTGATCCTCACTCAGATCATGTGCAAGGCCATGAACCGTTCGCTGGCGAACGTTCTGTTGGGCAAAGGCAGTGTCGCGACCGATTCGGCTTCGGCCGACGAGGTGTACGCAGGCAAGGTCAAGGCCACGTCTCCGGACGAGGTGGCGATGCTTCTCGAGACCGCCCAGCGCGTCGTGCTCGTCCCGGGTTACGGTCTCGCCGTCGCCCAGGCTCAGCACGCGGTGCGCGAGCTCACCAAGAGCCTCGAAGAGCGCGGAGCCGAGGTCGAATTCGCTATCCATCCCGTGGCGGGCCGTATGCCCGGCCACATGAACGTCCTGCTTGCCGAAGCCGAGATCCCGTACGAGCAGCTCAAAGAGATGGACCACATCAACCCGACGTTCGAATCGGTCGACGTGGCCATCGTTCTCGGCGCCAACGACGTCGTCAATCCGATCGCACGCGAAGATCCGAACAGTCCGATCGCGGGTATGCCGATTCTCGATGTCGACAAGGCGCGCACGGTCGTGGTCGTCAAACGATCCCTGAGCCCGGGCTTCGCCGGCATCCCGAACCCTCTGTTTGCGGCCGACAACTGCCTGATGCTGTTTGCTGATGGCAAACAGGCGGTGATCGACGTCAACACGGCCCTCAAGGACAGCTGAGGCCCGAGCGCGGACGCCTGAGCTCCGCTGGCTCCTTCGGTCTGTAGCAGCGCAACCCTCGTCGAGGATCGATCCGTCCCCGACGGTCTGCTGCCGACTGGCGACGTCGACTCCAAGTCACTCTAACTCCCGGCGCTTCAATGAGTTAGGGAGATCAGCGTCGCAAGAAAAGACGCTACAATCGACTGATGAGCGCCTTCGACCGTGCGCTAGAAGACCACGTCGGTTCTCGCTTCGAGCTCGGCAGACTTGCCAGCTCGACGCGCTGTACCCGTGTCTACCAGGCGACCCCCAAGAGTGGCGAGGCCGGCACGTTCGGCGATGCTCCTGTCGCCGTCAAGCTCATCGAGCTGATCGAGCTCGGCAGCCAAGGCAAGAGCTTGAGCCGCATCAACCGCTTCAAGGCTTGGGCGTCGACCGTTCGCGGAATCGCTCATCCGACTCTGCCGCGACTCCTTCGAGCCGAGATTCTCGACCCGAACGTCGCCCTCGTCGTGACTCGCTGGGAAGATGCCCTGCCGATCGACCAGACCGGGCTCGGCCCCTCGTCGGCTGCGGAACTGCTGGTCGATGCGACCGCGGGTCTCGAGTGCCTGGCGCGCTACGGTCAGGCACACCTCAACGTCCAGCCGAGCAACCTTCACATCACGCCGCTCGGTGAGCCACGCTGGACCGGCCTCGGGACGGGCATCTTGCGCGCCAAGGCCAATCCTCTCGCTCCACCGGAGCTGTCACGGACCATTGCTGCGGGTGTCCCTCTCTGGCAGGCCGACCTGTTCTCGTTTGCGCTGACGGTATGCGAGCTCCTGGGAGCGCGAGCCGAGGGTCAGGGCAGTCGTCTGCCTTACGTGAGCCTGCCGGAGATCTTCATGAGCCGCGGCGTGGAAGGACTCTCGTTGGTCCTGGAAGCCTCGCTGCATGAGGAAGTCTCCAGGCGACCCGCGTCCTACGGAGTGCTGGTCCGAGCTCTCCGCGACTCGGCGATTCGTACGTCCGGCAGTCTCCCGGTGCAGACACTCGGTGAGAGTCATGGTGCCGTCGAGGTCGACGATGGTGTCCTCGTGTTCTCCGACGATTCGACCGACGAGGTCCCGATCACCACCGACCCTGCCACATCGAATCGGACCGAACCTGCAGAAGCAGCCGATGAGCATCCACCAATCCCGACGAACGCGCTCGATGCAGTCCTCTCTGCGAGCGCTCCGCCAGACGTGCGGACAGGCCTGGGTGCTGACCTGGATGCTGGCGGCGACGCCCATCTCGAGTCATCACTCCAAGAGACTGGCGCGCCGCTCACCCTCGATCCTCTAGACGATCCGAGCGAGCAGGGCGACGAACGAGTCGAGAGCGCGACCGAGTCCGATATCGACACCAGCCAGGCCATCGCCCTGGACGCCGACTCTGCTGACTCGGCTGACTCAGCTGACTGGCCTGACGCGGCGGCGCCCGCCGTCTCAACCGGGGCCGAGAGCGAGTCCAACGACGCTTCGCTTCTGGCTTTCGGCGAACCCGTAGATCCCTCGGCAACTCCCTCGGATGGCGGCAGCCAAGAGGTCGGGATCGATGATCTGGAGCCACCTGACGACAGCCAGGCCGAGACCCAGGCTCTTTCGACTCCAGTCCTCGAGCCACCACAGGAGCAAGACGAGCGGGACTCCAAAGACGACGAGGGTGATCCTGAAGGAAACATCGCCGCCACGCTCACGCGCGAATGGCCTCGCGCCGTACCTGGAATCACCTTCGAATCACCCGGCGACGACGTCAGCGACAACGAGACGAACGACACCCAGGACGACGACGAGGAGAGCCACCTCGACGCCCTGGTCGAAAGCGCGTTTCCGGTAGACCTTCCGCCACAGGACACCGGCGGCACCGAGATCTCGATCACGATGCCCCGACCCGTCACGACAGACGAGTCCCGGGAGAGACGCTTTTCGTCCGCCTCGAACGTCGCGCTGTTTCCTGGGTCGATCGACGAGGGTCCCGCGCACGACGAGCCCGAATCGGACGCCGAGGAGCATTCGGCCAGAACCGGGGCCAACGACCTCGGCGAAGCTGACGAGACCGATCTGGTCACGGAAGCCGAGACGTCGGATGCTCGACTCGAAGATGACGAAGATCTGCACGACGATCCTGCGAGCACGGTCGAAATGCCGCAGATGACGCCGTCACAGGCAATGGCGCAGACACTAGATCACCCAGGTGATGGGACTCCTGATCACGATCTGCGAGCCGAAGTGTCTGCTTCCGACTCCGATCCCTACGAGACGAGTGAACATGATCAGTGGACTCTGTCGCCGCCCCTGAGCTCGCTGGAGCCTTCGAGTCGTGAGGCGATCGAGCTCGATCCGGCAGCAGAACCCGGCGAGCATAGTGCCGATCAACCGAGCTCCATGGCCACGGAGCCGGACGACGAGACGGACCCGGAGGGGCCACTCCAA
>JANQPS010000100.1 GCA_028285365.1 Thermoanaerobaculia bacterium
AGGACAGGCGCCGAGAGAACGCTCACGCAGGAAGCTCCTCGAGCGCCATGCTCCGAAGTCGGCGAGCCGCCGGGGCGTCACCGCCGAGCTCGTCGAATCCCGCCTCGCCGTTGCCGAGCGCGCGGCGCACCTCGCTTGCGCCGCGGGGACCTTGGCGAACCAGGCTCTTGGCGACATTGGTTCTGACCCAGCTGGCCGGATCATCGAGAGCCTCCGACAAGCGGCTCAGGGCTGGCTCTCGGAGCGCGAAGAAACCCAGGCTGCGTGCGGCCACGCAGCGTACGAACCATTCGGGATCGTCGAGTCGCCCCAGCAAGTCGTCAACGCTCGTCGCGTCTCTCAGTCGCCCTACGAATCGGCACGCCGACGCCCGAATCTCGGGATCGTCGCCAGCGATCTGGTCCCTTGCCCAGGTCAAGGTCGATTCGTGGTGGACTTCGCCCAACGCCTCGAGAGCAAGCTTGGAGTGTCTGGCATTCAGCTGATCGTTCACGAGTCGCTCGGACAGCAAGGACGGCGCTCGAGCTGCCACGACACTGTGAAACGCACCCCGCAAACCGTAAGGCTCGGGCTCGTCTGCGAGATAGGAGTCCAGCGCTGCCGAGAAGGAGGGTTCGTGCTCGGCATGCAGAATCGCCTCGCGCGCGGCTCGCCTGGTGACACGGTCACCTCGATCGAGCAGCCCCACGAGGATCTTGGCTGCCCGGCTCCCGCCACACTCTCCCAACCCCGCAATGGCCTTCAAGCGGCGACCGGGCAACAGAGAGCGCGCCTCTCGCTCGAGACGCTCGACCTCGCCGATGGCTTCCAGGCTCTCTGACACCGAACGACCAGGTCCCCTCTCCAGATACGGCCGTGCCTGGCGGAGCGCGTCAGCTACGGCTCGTTCTCCGTGCTCACCGGTCGCTTCGAACGCCTTCAGGCACAACTGGTCCGGTTCTTCGAAGAAGCGGGCGATTTCCGCCAACGCCGCGTCGCTTCGCTGACCTCGACTCCTCAGTTCATCGCTACGCCGGCGATGGAGCCACACAAGGCTAGCGGTGGCGAGCACGAGAGTCAGCGCAATCGTGGCTGCACCGAGGAGCAGGTAGATCATCAGTTGCTCCGTCACCAACTCCAGACTCGACACACACCACTCAGCACGGTCAGTCGATACGGTCGGTTGGCGCTCTCAGCCGGCACGTCACCAGGGGCCAAATGCCACGAGGAACTGAGCCAAACGAGAGCACGAGACGTTTCAGCTGGGAGCACGTCTTCTGACGACACGCACCGAATCGGTAACTCCTGCAGTCTTGCGGGCAAGGCTACAGCAGTGACCTTGAGGCTTATTGGAACACGCTGCAAACGGTCGAACAGCGCTAGGGGGACTAGCGCTCGGACATAGCAATCTCCAGACCATGCCGACGCTTCAGCGGGTTGAGCGGAGGCGATCGCACCCGACACCGGCACGACCCTCCGACTCCAGGGCTCCAATCAAGGAATAGGTCGACTACTTCATGCGTTGACTTGATAGAGCTAGATTCAACTTGAGCCACTATGGCATATGAGTGCAATCTAGTCATATAGTTCGACTACAGCACTCGGTCGACTCAGACAGAGTGGCATCGGAGACATACCTCATGGATCAGGCCCAGAACCCCAGACGAGACTCGCTACCTTTGCTGGCTCTCCGTCAGCTGGTGGTCTTCCCCGGAACCAGTCTTCCCATTGCTGCCGGACGACCCGAGACCCTGCGAGCCATTGAAGCCTCCGTGGCTCAACATGACAGCCACGTCTTTGCCGTTCTCCAAAGAGAAGACGACCCGGAGATCGACCCGGGCAAGCTCTACACGATGGGGACCATTTGCCGTATCGATCAGCTCCAACGGGGTCTGGGTGGCAGTCAGCTCGTCGTCACCGGCCTGAGGCGCGCGATCGCGCTGCGCTGTGCGATGACCTCTGGCGACTACTACCTCGCCACGGTCGCGGAGGCGGAGGAAGTCGCTCCCGCCAACTCCGACGACCTCGCCTACGAGGCCTTGCATCGCGAGGTTCGCGAGCGCTCCAGCGAGCTCGGACAAAAGACCGGCCTCCCTCGAGAGATTGCGGAGAAGGTCGTGCACGCGGTCGACGAGCCCGGCCGTCTTGCAGACCTCGTCGCGGGTTACCTCGACATCTCGGCCGACGAGCGTCAGACCCTCCTCGAGACCCTTGGAATCGAAGACCGCCTGCGCACCGTCTTGCACCACATGCAGCGCCAGATCAGCGTCCTCGACGCACAGGAGGACATCAAGTCCCAGGTCCAGGAGGAGCTCGGCGACCGCCAGCGAGAGATGTACCTCCGCGAGCAGCTCAAGGCCATCCAGAAAGAGCTAGGCGACCCGGACGAGACCGATGAGACCGACGAGCTCCGCGAGAAGCTCGAAGGACTCGACCTCCCTCAGGAGGTCCGCAAAGAAGTCGAGCGTGAGCTGTCACGACTCGAGCGGGTCCCTCGTGAGGCGATGGAGTCACAGGTCATCCGCACCTTTCTCGAGAACGTCATCGAGTTGCCTTGGAACGAGCGCAGCGAGGACCGCCTCGAGCTCCCCCTGGCCTCGAAGATCCTCGAGGAAGACCACTACGGTCTCGGCGAGGTCAAAGACCGGATCCTCGAGTTTCTCGCCGTGCGCCAAATGCGCGAGCGACCTCAGCCCGCGGCTGCTGACGAGTCGAACGACACCCACGATGTGACGGAGGAACAGACTCGAAGAAGTAGCCCGATCCTGCTCTTCACTGGCCCTCCCGGTGTCGGCAAGACGTCTCTCGCGAAGTCGATCGCCCGCGCCATGGGACGCAAGTACGTGAGGATCGCGCTGGGCGGCGTTCGCGACGAGGCCGACATCCGCGGCCACCGCAGGACCTATGTCGCAGCCCTTCCGGGCCGCATCATCCAGGGACTCAAGCAAGCCGGGACCAAGAATCCGGTCTTCCTCTTGGACGAGGTCGACAAGCTGGGTGTCTCGATGCAGGGTGATCCGTCGTCGGCTCTCCTCGAGGTGCTGGACCCGGCCCAGAACCACACGTTCACCGACCACTACCTGGGGCTGCCGTTCGACCTCAGCGAAGTCTTCTTCGTGGCCACGGCAAACTTCCTCGAGAACATTCCGGCGCCACTGCGTGACCGTATGGAGATCGTGGAGTTCTCGGGTTACACCGAGGGTGAGAAGATCGAGATCGCCCGTCAGTACCTGCTGCCGCGACAGATCGAGCAAGGAGGTCTGCGACCGGACGAAATCACGGTCGACGATGAGGCGCTCCGCGATCTGGTCAGTCGCTACACCCGTGAGGCCGGGGTCCGTCAGCTCGAGCGCGAGCTCGGCCGCCTGGTGCGCAAGATGGCCCGCCGTCATGCTGAAACGGGGGCGACCTCAGCCGACGCCGACGCTGACTCGGCAGACCATCCGTCCACCGACAGCCAGATCACGACCGGCGGCCTTCGTGAGTTGCTGGGGCGCCCTCGGGTGCATCCAGAGCACGCCGCCAAGGAGGATCAGATCGGCGTGGCGACCGGTCTCTACTACACGCCCGTCGGCGGCGACATCATGTTCGTCGAGGCGACCAAGATGCCCGGCAAGGGCCACTTGTCCCTGACTGGACAGCTTGGGGACGTCATGCAGGAATCGGCACGCGCGGCGCACGCCTACGCACGCTCACACGCCCACGGTCTGCGGATCGACCCCGAACTGTTTGGCGAAGCCGACGTCCATCTTCACGTCCCCGCAGGGGCCATTCCGAAGGAAGGTCCGTCAGCGGGCATCACGATGGCGACGGCGCTGGTCTCGGCTCTGTCGCAGCGTCCTGTCCGCCACGACATCGCGATGACCGGGGAGATCACCTTGAACGGCAAGGTCCTCCCGATCGGCGGCGTCAAGGAGAAGGTGCTTGGTGCGCTGCGAGCAGGTATCTCGACCATCATTCTCCCGGCGGCCAACGAGCCGGATCTGGAAGATCTTCCGAGCGAAGCTCTCGAAGCCGTCACCGTCCACTTCGCCGAAGAGCTCGGCGAAGTCCTCGCGCTCGCCTTGCGCGACGCGAGTTTCGAAGACGGCCGCCTGATCTTCAAGGGAGACGATCCGGCGAACGTGAGACCGCTGGGCGAGCAGTATCACTGAGCCTGAATGTACCCACAGGCCGCGAGTGACGTCCTCTCGCTCGCCTCCGGCACCGTCTCTCGGAATCGTCTGTCGGAACCGTCTGCCTTGGCCGGCCGTTGACCTGAAACGGCCGGCAAGGCAGGCTTGCGACATGTTCCAAGCCATTCCTGACAGATTTCTCGTGACTCCTGGCCAGGCGGCCGACGAGCTGCCCCACTTTCCCACCGCCGAGCGCCTGGCCGAAGCCAGCGACTGGTCGAACAAGAAGCTGAAAGACGAGCTCGAAGATCGAGTGGTCTCGATCACCGAGCTTCAGCGTCGCCTCTATGCCGACGACCGTTTCGCCCTGCTACTGATTTTTCAGGCGCTGGACGCCGGGGGCAAGGACAGCACCATCCGCCACATCCTCTCGGGCGTCAACCCCGCTGGTTGTCAGGTCTTCGCCTTCAAGCAGCCTTCCAAAGAAGAGCTGGACCACGACTTCTTGTGGCGAACGACGAAGAGACTTCCGGAGCGCGGCCGCATCGGCGTGTTCAATCGAAGCTACTACGAAGAGGTTCTGGTGGTGCGCGTGCACCCGCAGCTCCTCGAGTATCAGAAACTGCCTCGGATTCCGGACCTCGACGAGCTCTGGCGTGAGCGATTCGAATCGATCAACGACCTGGAGCGTCACCTGGCCCGCAACGGCACCATCATCGTCAAGTTCTGGCTGAACGTCTCGAAGACGGAGCAGCAGAAGCGCTTTCTCGACCGCCTCGACGAGCCCTCGAAACACTGGAAGTTCTCCAAGAGTGACGTTGCGGAACGACGTCATTGGGACGACTACCAGGCGGCCTATCGCGAGCTGCTCGCGGCCACGTCGAAGCCTCATGCCCCGTGGTATGCCATTCCCGCGGACAACAAGCGCTATATGCGTTGGCACGTGGCCACCATCGTCGAGAAGACCCTCGAGTCTCTCGAGCTCGAGTACCCTACCGTCAGCGACCAGCAACGGCGCGAGCATGAGGAGATGCGCGCCGAGATCGAAGCCAGCTAAGCCCCTGCGCAGCTACTGACCCGCGGACCTACGAACCGCGTTCCCGGCTCGCCAGCACCAGCTGCACGAAACGCTCGCCCCCCTCGACGTGGACGTTGTGGCCGACGCCGTCGAGAAAGTGAAGTCGCGCCATGGGGAAGAAACCCTCGAAGAGCTCACGGTCTGCGTCGGTCACGTAGTCGGAACTCCGTCCGGCCACGACATCGACGGGACCAGCGAAGCGATCTCCGTCGAGCAGGGAGGAATCGCCGATTTGCCCGAGTCCGGCACGCAGGCCCTGGAGGTTCGCCTGCCACTCGAAGCCGCCAGAAGCGGTTCGCTGGAGGTTGGTCAGCAGGAAACCGCGGAGGGCGACGTCCGGTATCGAGGCTGCCAGGTGTTCGTCGACTTCTCGACGGCTCGCAAAAAGGTCCAGGTCGAGCCCCAACAGGGCATCCAGCAGACTGACGTCCGGTTCGTAGCGTCTCGGAGCGATGTCGAGAATCTGAAGCGAGCGCACCCGCGAGCCTGCGTCACACGCGACCCGCATCGCCACCTTGCCGCCGAGACTGTGCCCCATGAGGTCGACCGGCTCTGCAATCACCTCCATCAGCTCCAGTACGTCCGCGGCCATCGCCTCGTAGCTGCAGTCGTCTGAGTGAGGTGACAGACCGTGATTGCGAAGGTCCGCAGCCAGGATGCGACTTCCTTCGGCCAGCTGCTTCCCGACGCGCTGCCAGTTGCGAGAGGAACCGTAGAGGCCGTGGAGCACCAGCCACGGTCGTCCCCGACCACCAGAATCGCGCACATGAAGCTTCAAGGCCACATCCCCCGTGCAGGCCTATGCCCCCGCGAGGACTCGGCCAGCACCGAGCCATCCAGGCAAAGCGGTCCATCCCAGTCCTGGTTGAGCTCCTCGACCGATCAGTTCGAGACCCGACAGCTGCTTCTGGTGCCATTCGGGAAACGGTCTCATACCGAACATCTGTTCGAGAGTCTCCTCGCCGCCAAGGACGTGGCCTTCGCTCATGAAAAACTCGCTGCAGAAGTCGAGTGGAGTCCGGAGCCGAGTGGCCAGGACACCACCCTGCAACTGCGGCCAGCTTGCGCTGATCGTCTCCAGGATCGCGCTACGCACCTCATCCTGCAGCGCGTTCTCGTCGACGGCAGCGAGCCGCCGCCTCAGGGCGTCGTATGGGAAGCCGTAGGCGTTGATCGACAGCACGGCGTGATCGAGCTCATCTTCCGGGGCCGACGACCACACGCTCGTGAGCCAGGGAACGCGTGCGCACCGGCCGTATCGAGTCTCACGATGGCTCGACTCCATGGCACTGAGGTTCGCGTGAACGACGGTCGCCTCTCGACTGGACAGACCACTCATGACCTCTTCTGCCACGCCTGCCTCGACGACGAGGTCGATGGCGCGACTCGACCTCGTCG
>JANQPS010000109.1 GCA_028285365.1 Thermoanaerobaculia bacterium
CGTAGAAGCGAGTCATCAGCTGCCCCGTCGAGTCGTCGGGCACCTGCCACAGTGTCGCCGCGATTGAACGCGCGCCGGCGTACTGCAGGGCTCGGGTCAACCCCACGAGCCCTTCCCCCGGAACTTCGCCGCCAAGCGCCGTCTCACAAGCCGAGAGCACCACGAGGTCTGCGTCGAGGCGCACGTGCTCGAAGATCTCCCAAGCCTGCAAGAGCCCGTTTTCCCTCTCCGAGCCACGCGCCAACAAGACTCCCGAGTCGAGCGGGGTCACGGGATCGAGATAACCATGGGTCGCAACGTGAACGACCGACGCGTCACGAGTACTCTCCTTGAATCGCGCCTCGCTCGCCTCCTCCCCCAGATAAACCTGCGACGTCTCTGGGAACAGAGTCGCGATCGCCTCGACCTCCTGCCGAGTTCCCGGAAGCTCTGCGGCCAGCTCCGCGAGATCTTCACCATCACGTCCAGTCGGGACGGTCCTGAGCGACGAGGGCCGGCCGTCCGTCTCGCGGCCGGCGGCCAACACCGGATCGGCAAACGCGACGAGTCGTGACTCACTCGACGCTCCCAACCGGCTCTTGCCGTCTCGGCGAGCGCTCAGCTCGACGAGCAGGGTCGAGGACGCCACGGAGTGGATCGGCAGCCGCTCGACCAGAGTACGTTCTTCAGGATCGAGAAGGGCCGCAAACGGAAGCACGAGCAGCGGACCATCCGGCGCCACCAACAGCGCGTCGGCGGCTCCCAGCTCGTTCTCGACGGGGCCGATGAGAATGTCCCACAGTGCCCTGGCCGGCTGCCGCCACTCCAGTGAACGACTGGCGATCTCCCCGCGCAAACTCGACGTCAGCTCGTCGAGCTCCTCGCGGCCGACATCGATCTCGTGGATCTTCAGACGCGGAGCGCCGGACGTCGACAGCGCCAGCACTTGAGACCTGTCTTCATCGATCGAGAAAGACAGCAACAGGGTTCCCTCCGGGACCGACTCGGCGACTTCTCGCCAGGAAGCCACGTCGGGCATGGTGAGCGCCGCCAGACGTGGCGCCGCGGCACGCATTTCCGCGTCGAGAGCGGCTCGTTCGCGGCGAAGATCACCCAGGAGCTCCCGAGTGGAGTTGCGGTCAACATCGTGCGCCTCGCCAGCCAGCCCCAGGAGATCGGTGACGGCGTCGCCGTAGCGCTCGTCGAGATCGCTGCGCCTCTCGAGCAGCTCGTTCGAAAGCTCTCCGTCGAGCTCCAAGTCGCGGCTCGCGAGCATGGTGAGGAGATCCCTCGACCGCGACCGTTCGAGGACATCCCAAGCCTCCTCGTCTTTCCCTGCAGCGGCGAGCTGAGCGAAACATGCCCGGTGGACTCCGGCTAATGTCGCACTGAAGGGGTTGCCCGCGGCTCGGTCGCCCCCCATCCAGAGCTTGAACTGATCGAGCGATGATGCGGCTCGGCAAAAGAGCTCGCGCGCGCGATCCGGCTGTGCCGCAACAGCCGCCAGCAGGCCAAGCTCATGCAGAATCTCGACCTCTAGAGCGCTTCCGGGAGCCACAGACTCGACAATGGCCAACGCCTCGGTCTGTGCGGCGCGGGCGTTCTCGTAACGGCCGAGCAACCGCTCCACGCGACCTATCCTCTGCAACGGCTTGGCCACCCGAATGCTACCCGGAGCACGGTGACGCGCCGTCGACACCGACTCCTCATAGACCGCGCGTGCTGCATGTAGATCGCCCCGGTCTTCCAGCACACTCGCCAGGTTGACCAGGCCCATCGTGTGTGTCTGAGACTGCGGCGCGACCTCACGCGTGATGGCAAGCGACTCTCGAACGGCAGCCTCGGCGCGATCCAGGTTTCCCATGCGACGTGCGTTGTTGGCCAGGTTGTTGAGCGCTCTCGCCACAGAAAGACTTCCCGGTACCAGGTCACGGTACAGCTCGAGCGCGCGCAGGTAGTGCTCGTCAGCTTCCACATAGCGAGCGCGCTCATTTGCCACCATGCCCAAGTTGTTGAAGGAGTTTGCGACTCCCATGGACCGCGGGCTCTGCTGCCGGTCGTAGCGCAGCGAGCGCACGAAATAGCTCTCTGCCATGGCGAGGTCACCGCGATCGTGGGCAATCAGTCCCAGGTTGTTCTGGATCGTGGCCACGATCCCATCGTCCTCGATCGGCTCGGCAAGTACGACAGCTCGGCGATAGATGGATTCCGCCTTGGCCAGATCCCCCAGCTGCCAGTCGATCCGGGCAAGACTCGTCAGCTGGATCACCTCGGCTCGAGTGCCAGGAGCGAGCCGCCTGATGAGGGCACCCGCCTCGTCGACAGCACGTCGAGCCTCGGCCAGGCGTCCTGTGGCGAATGGCGGACCGTTCGCGAGATCGATGAGCACGACGGCCAGCCCGCCCGACTCCGGAGCCAGGCGCTCGTAGATCTCCCGTGCCGCCTGCGAGTGCTCGATCGACTCTGCGTACCGATTGAGAGACGCGTAGGCTCGTGCCAGGGACCGATACGTTCGAGCTATGGCGAGCTCGTCGACGCCAGACGCACGGTAGAGCTCGACGGCTTCGTGCAGCCCTTCGAGAGCCACCTCCCGGTGGCCTCGCCGAAAGTCGAGCTGGCTACGGACTCGAAGGTAGCGTCCCAGCTCCTCCGCACCGTCCAGTGCGCTCGAGCTGAGCTCGCCGAGCCGCTCGACATCGGTTGCCTCCCGAGCAAGCGTCATGGCCTGCATGGCTATCCACGCTGCGGCCTTCGGACGGTCAGCCCGGGCCAGGTCCGTCGCCATGCCCTCGAAGACCCTCATCGAGTCCGTCGGGCGACTGCGGCGTTCCTGCCACGCGTGGTCGTATCGAGCCGCCAGGTCCTCGTCGAGCACTGGCCTCACGATGATCCTGTGCACCATTCCCGGCACGCTGTCGGAACGGACCGGTCGCTGCGGCGAAGTGGCCAGGAGGGTCAGCTCACCGAGCTCCGCCGAGGTCTCGAGGAGGTGCTCCAACGCGAAAGGATCGTCGAGCACCCCGGACTGGACGCCGTCGCTGGTCTCGACCCGCCAGGCATCGTAGGTCACGCTCGCCTCGAGTCCGCTCAGCGGGCCGGGATCGACGATGACGACACCCTGGCCGGCAGCACTCGCTGCCATCCAGACCCAGAGAGCGCTGCCGTACAGAGTCCTCCCAAGGGTCTTCAGGAGTGTCTTCACCGAGACGCTGTTCAAGCCCGGGCATGACTCAAGACCCTCTAGGAGATTACGTCTCGGTCGTCTCATCCCTACCTCGTCTGCCTCGGCTCTTTGGGTTCGGTTGCTGGAGCACTCAGTCCGAGTTTCGCACGCTCGCCCTGGACTGTCGCAATCAAGAGCACGTTTCTCTCACTCCGCCCTCTTCTCGAGTTCTCGTACTGAAACGCCTCCCGCCAGCTGGTCGCACGGGCGTGCCATCCGAGGCTCAGCGACGTTTCCCCAACCAATGTGGGTCAGCTCGAGACTCCACGAGCCGAGCCAACCCCTGACGTCACAGCGCGGGAGGTCCAAGGATGTTTCGAAACCAGCCCACACTGCTCTCACAACTCGGGCGTCTGACCGTCGCGACGTGGGTGGTCACGCTCGCGTGCATCACGCCTGCACTGAGTCAACAGCTCGAGCTGCTCATCGATCTCGAGCCCGGAGAAGGCGCGGGAGTTTCGAGCGCACCATTTTTTGTCGCAGCCGATCGGCTCTACTTCTCGGGCTGTCGAGAGAACTCTGGCTGCGAGCCGTGGACTAGCGATGGCACCGCCGCCGGCACCCTCCCACTCGGTGACCTCAGAGACGGACCCGAAAGCTCCAACCCTCGCTACCTCGGCAGCACGACCAACGGTGCGGTCCTCTTCGACGCTGACGACGGCCTCAGCGGCAGGGAGCTCTGGCAGACCGACGGTACGCAGCCCGGCACCTTCATGGTTGCCAACATCCGACCTGGGGTCGGCAATGCCAATCTGAGGCCACAGACCTTCGAGACGCTCGGCACCCTGGCCGTCTTTCAGGCCACCAATGGCACGACGACCGAGCTCTATGTCTACGACACGAGCGCCACGGCCGGCCCGCAGGTGCTCCTCGGGCAACATGGCCGGCCGCTCGGCAGCCTGGAATCGACTCTTGGACGACTCGTCGTCACCAACTCGCCGTCCGGAGGCCACGGTGACGAAGCGCACCTTACAGACGGCAGCACCGTGACCCTCATCGAGGACTACAACCCCGGCCACTTCGACGGTGTCAGTCCGGGCTTCGATCGTCACGCGACTTCGGGAGGCCGAGTCTTCTTCGTTGGCAGCGACGCTTCCGGCGAGCAGGACGAGCTGCACTCCACGGATGGTCTCGAGATCACACCCCACGGCCTCATCGCACCGGGACAGGGTGACGCCGATATCGACGGACTGATTCCGTTCGCAGGCGGCGTGGTGTTCACGATCGACAACGGGGCCACCGCTCGCGAGCTGTGGTTCGCTGGACCGGGCGCTACTCCTCGCCTGCTCCTCGCGCCAGGGAACGGCCACCCTACTCCCAATGACTTCATCGTCGCCGGCAACCTGCTCTACTTCTCCGCAAGAACCAATCTGCTAGGAGACGAGCTGTGGAGGACGGACGGCACCACAGCGGGAACCCAGGCGATTGATCTGCATTCGGGATCCGCCCATTCGGGTGGCCGGGCGCTGGCCTTCTACCAGGACCGCCTCTACTTCCAGGGTGTGGCGCAACCCGGCGGTCTGTTCCAGCTCTGGCGTACCGACGGCACCCTGTCGGGATCCGAGCTGGTGCCCGTCGCTATCGATGGCGAGCATTTCGACGGCAAGCAGGGCGCTGTCGTCGACGGTCGGCTGATCCTCGCCGTCGCCACTCACGAGACCGGCACCGAGCTGTGGATCCTGGATCTCTCGGGACTGTTCTCGAGCAGCTTCGAAACCGGAGATCTGTCGGAGTGGCAGTGAGAGAAACAGCGAGCGCTCGCTCTATCGGTCCTCGGGCGTCTGAGGTCGCCAAAACCGCGCTCATCCGTGTGACCGCTCAGCCGGCCTCTTCGAGCAACTGCCTCGCCTGCTCCAACGTGGGATCGAGCTCGAGCGCGGTTTCGAGCCGCTCGCGACCGACCGCGATCTCGCCGCGACCGATGGCAACCGAACCCAGCCACATGCTCGCTCGCGCGCGCAGACCGGGAGCGACCTGGGGATCCAGAAAGAGCTCGAGCCGCTCTACTGCGGCATCGACCGCACCGAGAATCAGCAACATTTCGGTGAGCTGCAGATGCTGCGCCGGATCCTGCGGCGGTGCGCGGTCCAGCGCGAGCGTCAGCTGCTCCAGACCGAGATCGCGCTGGCCGGCGCGCACGAGTGATAGCGCATACGGGACTCGGAGCGCGTCGTTCTCTTCGCTGAGCTCGAACACGCGAGTGTAGTGCTCGATCGCCTCGTCGATACGCCCTGCGGAGAACGCGAGGTCTCCGAGCCGTATCCGAGGGTCGACGAAGTCCGCGCTGAGCTCGACCGCCTCGAGGTAACGTTCGCGGGCCTCGTCGAGCTGCCCTGCCGCTCGCAGCACCTCAGCCAGATCGTAGTGAGTCGCAGCGTGACTCGGCTCGAGCTCCAGCGACAAGCGAAAGTGCTTCGAAGCGCTCTCGAACTCACCGCGCCTCGTGTACGTGGCCGCGAGACGGCGCTGAGCATTTGCGCTGTCGGGGGCA
>JANQPS010000128.1 GCA_028285365.1 Thermoanaerobaculia bacterium
CTCGATACGGTCGCGGCGCTCAACCGCGACCTCGGAAAGCTCGACGTCTCCCTGCAACAGTCCAACACCGTCGTCTCGACGCTCGAAGCCACTCGCGGAGACGACCACTCCGATGTCGCCGTCGCTCTGATCACCCGAGCCTTCACGAAGATCCGACTCAGCGATCTCGCCGGTGCCGCCGGCGATCTCGAACGAGCACTCGCCATCCGACGAGTCAACTCCAGCAGCAGCCCGCTCACCGCCGTCACCAACTGTCAGCTAGCCCACGTGCTCGGCGACCAGGGCGATCCACGCGCAAGCGAGCTCTTCCTCGACTCGATCCAGCGTCTAGAAGAACTCGACACACAGAGCTCCAATGCCGGATTCCTCTTGAGTTGTCTCCTTCTCGAAGCTCGACACCGCGCACGCACGGGAGACGAAGTCGGTTCCAGGCGAAGCCTCACTCGCGCGTCCGAGCTGGTCTCGAGCGATCCGACTCTCGCAACCCCGGAGACACTTCAGGTCGAAGCCGCGGCCTGGGCGATGCAAGGCGAGTCGGAACGCGCCCTCGGCAGCCTCGAGGACGCGATTGCGGCCGGACTCCGCGTGCTCTGGCTTCGCGATGATCCCGACTACTCGTCGCTCCTCGGCGATCAGCGGTTCGAAGCTCTGGCGGATGCCGCCGCAGCGCTGCGCTGACCCGGTGCCTCACCACCGTTGGGCAGAGACGCGACGTCAGACCTCCCACAGGTCGTCTTCGTTCAGTCTTCTGCTCCGATCGAGTCCTCGTTGTCGGTCTCGATCCGTGTCAGTTCACGCTTGAGCCAGGCGCGAGCGTGCGTCCAGTCACCTTCGACGGTGCGCTTGGACACGCCGAGGAGCTCCGCCGCCTCTTCGACCGAAAAACCGGCAAAGAAGCGCAACTCGACGATCTCGGCTTGTCTCGCATCGAGCTCTGCCAAGCTGGCCAGTGCCTGATCGAGTGCCAGGACCTCGTCGAGCGCGAGATCGCTGCCCAGCCCCACGCCAGTCAGGGTGACTCGTTGCCAGTCCCCACCGCGCTTGCGACTCTTGTGCTTGCGAGCCCAGTCGACCAGCACTCGGCGCATCATGCGAGCTCCGACCGCAAAGAAGTGTCGGCGTCCCTTCCAGGTAACCCGCCGCTGGTCGACCAAACGCATGAACGCCTCGTGAACGAGGGCCGTTGGCTGCAGGGTGTGGCCGATGCGCTCGCCACCCAGATAGTGGCGAGCAAGCGCCCGCAGCTCGTCGTAGACAAACGGCAGCAGTTCCTCGGGGGTGGAGGCCTCGGACTCGCCGCCCAGCGCCTCCACGATCTCGGTCACCCGATGCTGAGAGTCGGACACCACGACAGCGTATCGAGTTGGGCAGTTGGTCTCCACTGGACCCAACATCTGGGCCCGGCATCTGGCCTCACCAATTGGCCTACCGGCCCTGCCTCACCACCCGACCTCGTCACCGGCGGACGACGGCGTTCGATCGGCTATTCTCACGGGCAGAATCCAGTTCGACTTCCTACAACTGACTTCCTACAACCTGGTGCGCTGGGTCTCCCAAGCTCTTCGCGGTGACGGGACTCACGACTCCATCTGGTGAGGCGACTTGCGATGAGTCTGATGGCGTGGTCTTGGCTGTTCCTGGTTCTCTACGTCGGCGCGATGCTGGTCTTCGGCTGGGTGGCGAGCCGCAAGATCAAAGACGCCGACGACTTCGCCACCGCACGCCACAGCTACGGTCCCTACTTCCTTGCCCTAGCGTTTGCGGCGAGCACCGCGAGCGGCGCCACCTTCCTCGGAAGTCCGGGCCTGAGCTACAGCTACGGCACGGCGTCCATCTTCGGCAAGTTCCTCTACCCGATCGGGGTCTACTTCGGCGTCCTGATCTCGATCAAGCTCGTGTCGTCGGCCGGTCACAAGTTCGGCAATCGCTCGATTCCCGAATACCTCGGCGATCGCTATCAAAGCGACGGCGTACGGTTGCTGGTCTCCGTGTTCTCGCTCGTCTTGTTCTTCTATATCGCCGGCCAGCTGGTCTCCGGACTCGTGATGTTCGAGACCATGCTCGGTTTGGAGCCCGCCTGGGCGCTCGGCATCACCACGACCGTACTCGTCATCTACGTGGTGCTTGGCGGAGCACATGCCGACATCCTCACGGATGGCGTCCAGGGATTCATGATGCTCATGGTGGCCATCCTGACCATCGTCCTGTTCGTCTTCGGAGTTGGAGTCAGCGGGGGTCTTCCGGGAGTTTTCACTCGCCTCGGAGAGCTCGATCAGAACCTCGTCGGACTGCTCAACGAGACGACACCGCTCTACCACTCCTGGTGGTCACATCTGGCGGTGCTGCTCGCACACATTCCGCTAGGCATGCTCCCGCACATCGGCAACAAGGTCTGGGCGCTCAAGAACGACCGAGACCGCTATCGCTTCGTCAAGCTCGCATTTGCCGTAGGCCTGACGCTCGGCTTGCTTGGCCTGGGCGGACTGCTGGCGCGAGCGGTCCTCGGTGATGCACTTCTCGCCGAAGGACGTGCAGCCAACGAGGCACTGCCCGCCCTGTTCATCGAGCTGTTTCCGACCTGGCTCGCGGCTCTGATCGGAGTGGGCATCCTGGCAGCGATCATGTCGACCGCCGACGGTCTCGTGGTCTCCTCCTCGCAGATCATCGCCAACGACATCTACCGCCGGTCGATCGTTCCGAAGTTCTCGCCCGATCTGAGCGACGAAGAAGTCGACCGCCGCGTGCTCGGCATCTCGCGTTGGAGCACCGTCATCGTCCTGATCGGGTGTACGGGTATGGCCTGGGCACTCATGGACATGAACATAGCCCTGCTGGTCTGGGTCGGTTCCGGCGGGATGATGGCGGCTTTTGCCGGCCCACTCGTCGTCGGTGGCCTCTGGCGAGGGGTGACCAAGGCCGGCGCCTACACCGGCCTGGTGTGTGGCATGGGTACCTTCATCTTCCTGCACAGCGGGCTCATCGCGACGATCGACCCGACGCTCTTCGGGCCACTCCAAGGCGTCGCGATCTGGCTCGCTGGCGAGGCGCCCAACCCCTACTCGTGTGCAGCCATGGGAGAGCTCATCTCGATCGGCTCGACCTGGGCTATCTCGAAACTGACGCAACCGCTCTCGAAAGAGCACATCGAGAGGGTCTTTGGGGCGGCTTAACGACTGTCGGCAAAGCCGACAGCGCGTTAGGCCGTTCTGAGGAGGCGCCCAGCGGCGCGACAGTGCCGCCCGGCATCAGCCGACGAAGGACCTCAACGCTCCAACCAGCGATCTGGTGGTGATGAGGACCAGCCGTTCCGAAAGCCCGGAGTGCTTGAAGGACCGAAAGGGAGCGGCAACGACGGGCTTGTGCTGGCTCACCGACACGCAAGGGTCGAGATCCTTCGCCTTCGGCTCAGGATGACCGTTCGGGGGAAGGTGTCTTTCATGGACGCTGCCGATACGTCCGAGCGGAGCCTCAACCTGTCGGGCGACTCCGGCAGCCCGAGAAGTCGGTCGTTCTCTCTCCGGGTCTTCCTCAGAACGGGCATCCTGAGCGGAGCGAG
>JANQPS010000142.1 GCA_028285365.1 Thermoanaerobaculia bacterium
CGTAGCGCAGCAGCACGACGAGAAGCAGTCCGAGCGCCAGTCCCAGCGCGCCACCTACCGAGAAGCGCACCGCAAAGTCGGCCACCCCGATGGCGAGACTCTGGCCGGAGGGTGCCAACGCCACCTCGAGCGCGATCACGGCGACCAACGCTCCCACCGCATCTCCGAACACCCCCTCGGCTTCGAGGATGGTTGCGATCTTGCGCTTGACCCGGATCCTGCGCAGCAGAGGCTGGATGACAGTGGGGCCAGTGACGATCACCAGCGTGCCGAAGAGCAGGCTCAGGCGCCAGTCCCAACCCAGAATGTAGTGCGCGGCAGCTGCAGCTCCAGCGGTCGTCACCACCGCGCCCAGCGTCACGAGCCGACGAATGGACGTCGCCTCCCTGCGCAGCCGCCTGAGATTGAGACTCAGTCCACCTTCGAAGAGGATGATGGAGACGGCAAACGAAACCAGGAGGCTGAGACCGTCTCCCAAGGTCTCCGGCAGGATGATTCCGAGTCCGTCCGGGCCAAACAGCACACCCGTCGCGAGCAGCAGCACGATCCCGGGCACCCGGAGGTGACGCGCGAACGTCTGCGCCACCATCCCGAGCGCCAGCGCCATGCTGACGGTCAGCGCCGGATCAGGGCCGTGGGGAGCGCTCATGACGTTGCACTGGGTCTTTCGGCTCGATGCTCTTTTGCGAGCTCGACGAAGGCTTCGAGCGCTCGCTCCACACCGTTGTCGTCGATGTCGCGATGCAAGACAAATCGCGAACGCACCACGTCGCCGAGCCTGGCGCCGAGCGAGATGAGGACCCCGCGCTCACGCAGGTCGTCGGCTATCCGCGGACCCCACGCGACCGGCACGTCCGCGAACACCATGTTCGTATGACAGCCGGCAACGTTGAGCTCGACCCGCTGCTCGAAGCCTTCGGCGAGGGCACGGGCACGCCGATGATCCTCCACCAAACGCTCGATTCCTTCATCCAAAGCGAGCAGACCGGCCGCCGCGAGCACGCCACCCTGTCGCATGCCGCCGCCGAGCATCTTGCGCCAGCGTCTGGCCTGATCGATGACCCCGCGGGTCCCGCAAAGTACCGACCCGACCGGCGCTCCCAGGCCCTTCGACAGACAGAAGGTCACCGTGTCGAACCGCCTGACGAGATCGCGCACCTCTACGTCACTGGCCACGGCGGCGTTGAAGAGTCGGGCTCCATCGAGATGCATCTTGAGACCATGAGTCTCCGCGATCTCTCCGACCTCCTCCAGGTAGGCCGGCGGCAGGGGCCGGCCGCGGAAGGTGTTCTCCAGACTGATGAGGCGGGTCGGCGGATGATGAACGTCCTTCGGTCGGATGGCAGCGACGATGTCTCGCAAGGCAAGGGTTCCGTCCGACTGATTGCGAAGCGTCCTCGGGTGAATACCCCCGAGCGCGGCCGCACCGCCACTCTCATAGACGAAGGTGTGCGACGCATCTCCACAGATGATCTCGTCGCCTCGTGTCGTCTGACTCAACAGACCGATCAGATTGCCCTGGGTTCCGCTCGAGACGAACAGCGCCGCCTCTTTGCCCAGGAGCTCGGCTGAGCGGCGTTCGAGCTCGTTCACCGTCGGGTCTTCGCCGTAGACATCGTCACCGACGTCAGCCTCCGCCATCGCACGACGCATCGCCGAGCCGGGCTGCGTGACAGTGTCGCTTCGCAGGTCCACCACGGCGCGGAGACCCTCCGCTGTGGACAAGAAGGACGCCTCCCGATGATCGGGGATAGCAGCCTCGCTTCGTGACGATTCACCTGATGTTTGGGACATCGGGCGCAGTCTAACCGCCAGCCAACAGAACTCACGCACCGACGTCGTGAACCAACCGAGCACGGCACGAGCCCTGCGAGGCCTTGATCACATCTTCAACGACTCGCAATCCGACTCAGGGCGGACCCGCGCTATGGTTGGCCTCCGCGGGCGGGTCGGTCTGGGAATCGTCCGGCGACGCCATCGTTCAGCCATTCCGGGCCCTGCTCCAGACCTGCTTCAGCCACGCCTCGAGCACGACTCGACCACACCTCAACCACGCCTCAACCACACTGCCTCTTCGCGACATCCGTTCTGCTGACGACCTGCCTGTGAATCTACGACCACGCGACGCTGCGACTCTGATCCTGCTGCGCGGGAGGAGCGACGTTCCTCGCGTGCTGATGGGGCGCAGGAGGACGCGAGACCGGTGGAGCGACCTGTTCGTCTTCCCGGGTGGGCGCGTCGACCCCACCGACCATCGTGTGCGTACGGTGTCGAAGCTGAGACCGGAGGTCGAAGCGCGCCTCACTCGATCGGTCTCGAGGGCGCGCGCACGAGCGCTCGCGGTTGCCGCAATTCGTGAGACGTTCGAAGAGACGGGCCTGCTCCTCGCGAAGGCACCGCTCTCGACTTCAGCGTCTCGGTCGCCCAGCTTTCCGCCGAGCCGGCAGACGTCCTGGAGCGAGTTCGAACGTCAAGGCCTCGAGCCAGCCCTCGACAGCCTTCACCTCTTGTGCCGAGCCATCACTCCTCCGAGACGACCGTCTCGTTTCGACGCGCGCTTCTTCCTCGCCGATGCCGATCATCTCGACGAGACTCCGGCGTCCAACGGAGAGCTCGGCGACCTGCAGTGGGTCACCGTCGACTCGGCGGACGCGCTGCCCCTGCCTCGGATCACCCAGGCGATCCTCAACGAGTTGAGAGGCAGACTGGAAGCGGACGACTCCCTGAGGACTCCCGAGCGAACCGCTCTGTACCGAACGCGCTTTGGCCAGCATGGCCGCGAGCTCGAGTAGCCACGATGTCGACCAACCAAAAGATCTCTGCCCTCCTGTCGCACCTGGCAGCGGGAATCGACCTTCTAGGTAAGGGATCCTTTCGCGCGTCCGGGCATCGGCGGGCCGCTCGACTCCTCAATGGACTCGAGCTGGATGTGGCCGACATCGTCAACAATCACCCGGAAGATGCCCAGCAGCGGCTCGAGCAGATCGAAGGCATCGGCAAAGGGACCGCGAAGCGGATCGTCGAGTACGTCACCACCGGGAGTCTCGCCGAGCACCAGAAGATGCTCGAACAGGTGCCCGCGAGCGTCATCGAGCTTCTCGAGATTCCCGGACTGGGGCCGGCCGCGGTCAGAACGCTGTGGCGCGAGATGCAGATCGAGTCGATCGACGATCTCAAGCGACAGCTCGATACGGATGCCGACGCCCTCGCCAGCCTGCCGAGGCTCGGCAAGGCGAGTGTCGAGAAGATCCGCCGAGCCGTCGACTTTCGCACCAAGACGTCTGGGAGGATCCAGCTCGGACGCGCTCTGCCGTTTGGCGAGCAGTTGCGAGAGGAACTGCGTGAGGTGCCAGGTGTCCTGCAGGTGGAGCTCGCAGGCAGCCTACGGCGGGGACGCGACGCGATCGGTGATGTCGATCTCCTCGCCTGCTGCGCGGATCCCGAAGCCCTGCGCTCGAGGTTTCGCGAGCTGCCAGGAATCGCGGACCTCCTCAGTGACGGCGACAGCAAGCTCTCGGCCCGCTTCGATGCGCCGGGGGGTGGCGGTGTCCAGGTCGACCTCCGGATCGTCCCTCGCGAGAGTTGGGGAGCCGCCCTGATGTATTTCACCGGCTCCCAGGACCACAACATCGCCATGCGCGGGCGAGCCAGTCGTCGGGGAATGCTGCTCAACGAGTACGGCCTGTTCGAGCGCCGTGTGGCCGAGCAACAAGGAGAGGACGAGGGTTCGGGAGGCAAGGCTGAGGCCGGCGATCTCGTCGTCGGCGACAGTGAGACCGCCATCTTCGAGGCCCTCGATCTGGAGCCGATACCTCCCGAGCTACGCGAAGAGGCTCATGGTCTCGAGCCAGTGCCTGACGACCTCGTGACACTCGAAGACATCGACGCGGAGCTGCACTCGCACACGACCGAGTCAGATGGCCGTCTCGAGCTCGAAGAGCTGGCCCGCCACGCCATCGAACTGGGCCTGCACACTCTCGCCATCACGGACCACTCGCAGTCCTCCGCCTTAGCAGGTGGTCTCGAGCCGGACCGACTCAGACGGCACATCGATGCCATTCGAGAGCTCGACGAGCGCATCCCTGAGCTCCAGCTGCTGGCCGGCAGTGAGGTCGACATTCTCCCCGACGGTAGCCTCGACTACGAGGACGAGCTCCTGGTGCAGCTGGACGTGGTCGTCGCCTCGCCGCACGCTGCTCTCGACCAGCCGCCAGACGTCGCGACAGAACGTCTCCTGGCGGCGATCCGTCATCCACTGGTGCACATCGTCGGCCACCCGACTGGGCGCATCGTCGGCCGCCGACGCGGGCTCGAACCCGACATGACGAAACTGGTTCAGGCAGCGGCCGAGTGCGACACCGTGCTCGAGATCAACGCCAATCCGAGGCGCCTGGATCTGCGCGACAGTCACGCGCGAGCCGCCCTTTCGGCGGGCTGCAAGCTCGCGATCAATACCGACGCCCATTCGACCCGTCACTTCACCCTGCTGCGCTACGGCGTCTTGACAGCGCGCCGCGCCGGTCTGACGCGCAAAGACTGCATCAACACGTGGTCGCCCCAGCAGCTTCGCACCTGGCTCGAAGAGAAGCGACGCTAGCGGTTGCTTCTTGTGCGTAAGCGACAACCCCAAT
>JANQPS010000145.1 GCA_028285365.1 Thermoanaerobaculia bacterium
GGCTCGCCGCCGCGAAGGTCGTCGACGGTACGAACCGCCAGACCGAAGTCCGCTGGCTCGATCGTCGAGATGCTGACCTCACCGTCCCTGACCTCCGCCACCCGGGTCGCGCCCGTGGTCGTGATCTCATCGAGACCATCAGCACCGTGGACGACAAGCGCATGCTCGCTGCCGAGCTCGGCGAGCACTTCACCGACGAGCTCGACCAGGCGCTCGTCGTAGACGCCCATCAGCTGACGCTTGGCGCCAGCCGGATTGGTGAGGGGCCCCAGCACGTTGAACAACGTCCGCACACCCAGCTGCTTGCGCACCGGCATGACCTCACGCATGGCGGGGTGCAGCTTCGGAGCAAACAGAAACGCAATGCCGACCTCTTCGAGACACCGCCCCAGCTGATCGGCGTCGAGCTCGAGCGAAACTCCCAGTGCCGAGAGAACATCGGCACTACCGGATCGGCTCGAAATGGAGCTGTTCCCGTGCTTGGCAACCTTGGCCCCGGCCGCCGCCGCAACGAGGGCTGCAGCCGTCGACACATTGAAACTGCCACTCCCGTCACCACCGGTTCCACACGTATCGATGGCATTGGTCAACGAATGCGGAATCCGCACGGCACGCGAGCGCATGGCGCGTGCCGCGCCTGCGATCTCCTCCGCAGTCTCGCCTCTGCAAGCCAGGCCCACCAGGAGCGCCGCCTTCTCGACATCAGCCAGACCACCGTCCATCAACTCACCGATCAGTCGTTCGACGTCACCACCACTCAGATGCTCGCCGGCAATCAAACGACGCAGGGCGCTCGTGATCAGACGAGGCTCGCTCATCAGCTGTTCTCCTGTGACCGCGAGGTGCGGAAGCTACGGCCCAGATCCACGAAATTGCTGAGCAACCGAGGACCCGCGCTGGTGAGGATCGATTCCGGATGAAACTGCATGCCCCAGAGTGGCAGTGTCGCGTGAGCCATCGCCATCAGCGTGCCGTCGCCACTCCAAGCCAATGGCACGAGCTCCTCGGGCAGAGTGCTCTCGGCCACACAGAGGCTGTGATAGCGGGTCGCCTCGAAACCCGACGCCACGCCATCGAACATCGGATGGCCTCCGGGTAGCGGACCACGGATTCTCATGTTGGACGTCTTGCCGTGCATCAGACGAACGGCCGAATCGACTCTCGCACCGTAGGCGAGGCCAATCGCCTGATGGCCGAGGCATACGCCAAGCGTCGGGATCGGCACCTTTCGCTCGAGGAGCTCGACGCAGATACCGGCGTTTTCAGGTCGACCCGGACCGGGCGACAGCACGATGCAGTCAGGCTCGCGCGCGAGGATCTCGTCGACGCTCATGTGGTCGTTGCGGACCACCTCGATCGTCGTATCGAAGAGCACCAGCGTCTGAACGAGGTTGTAGGTGAACGAATCGTAGTTGTCGACCATCAAGAGTCGCACCGAGCCGTCTCCCAGAGTCCAGAGGTCGTGCTGGGCAGCCGACACCACGACGGGAGAAGCGGCCCCGCAACCTCCGGCCGACGTCTCGAAAGATCCCGGATCAGACATGGTCCGCCTCCATTTGCTGGGCAAGAGCCACCGCCTGGAGCAGGGCGGCGGCTTTGTCGCGCGTCTCCTGCTCTTCACGATCAGGATCGGAATCGGCGACGATTCCAGCCCCCGCGGTGACCGTGGTTCGCTCTGGCTGAACCACGAGTGTTCGGATGGTGATGCAGGTGTCCATGTCGCCGTTGTAGGAGATGTAGCCGATCGCTCCTCCGTACGGCCCCCGTGCCTCGGGCTCCAGCTCGTCGATGATCTCCATCGCTCGGATCTTGGGAGCACCGGAGAGCGTGCCCGCTGGAAACGTTGCAAACAAAGCGTCGAGTGCCTTGCGCCCCTCGCCACGCTTGGCTTCGACGCTCGACACGATGTGCATGACGTGACTGTAGTACTCGATCTCGAGAAACGCCGGGACCGAGACGCCGCCGGGAGACGCGACCCGTCCGAGGTCGTTGCGAGCCAGGTCGACGAGCATCACGTGCTCGGCTACCTCTTTCGGGTC
>JANQPS010000161.1 GCA_028285365.1 Thermoanaerobaculia bacterium
CTTCGCCGACTCGGTCAGCGAGTAGAAGAGCGACGCGACGCGCGTGCCCCGCTCCGACCGGCTGCCGTAGTGGTTCTTGTGCCCGATGGCGACACCGCGCAGCGCCCGCTCGACGGAGCACGTGTCAAGCGGGATCTTCGGATCCGCGAGGAGGCGCACAAGCCCCAGCCAGAGGCCGCTCGTGTACGCGATGGCCCTGCCCCTCCCCAACTGGCCGCTCTGCTTCGCGCGTTGGGGAGAGGAAAATGGAGCGCGAGACCGGTCTCCCGCGCCGGCTGCGCCGGCTTCACTGAGACCGGCACAGACTCCTCCCCAACCGAGCGCTTCGCTTCGCGCGTTGGGGAGGGGAAGATGGAGCGCGAGACCGGTCTCGAACCGGCGACCCTCAGCTTGGGAAGCCGTAAGAGAAGGTCCTAATCCCAAGCACTTGCGTTAGAACTCCGGCAGATCGCGGCACGACGCGGCTCCGAGTGGCGCGCAGGACGGCCTCAGTAGTCACGGACGGCCCCCCGCGGCCCCTCCGAACCACCCGAACCCCTTCCGGCCCCTACCGCCTTTCGAGGCGGTCGACAGACGGAATCGGCCCCTGGGTCTCAGTCTACGCCCTCTCTGAGCAGACTCGCTCACCTTCGCGACCGAGATCCCACGAAGACTCGACGACGGCTGGCTCCCGGGCCATCCTCGACTGCGTGGCGGGGTCGAGCGGCAGCGACAAGGACGAACGGGCCGGCTGGGCCTTCGCCTCTGACCGGCCTGTCTACGAGACCTCCGACGACAAGCTAAGCCGCGCTGGCTTCGCCAGCCGGTTGTCGGAAATCCTGGCTCGACGGAGTGACCCCTCCAGCCTGGTCATCGCACTCTACGGCAAGTGGGGCGAGGGCAAAACCAGCGTTCTCCACTTCGTGCGCAGCGGGCTCCACGGGCAAGACGACGTGATTGTCATCAACTTCAATCCGTGGCGATTCACCGGGCAGGACGCCCTGACCATCGCCTTCTTCCAGGCCCTGGCCGCAGGGCTCAAGCGGGACCTCAAGAAGGCGCGTGAGCGCATCGGAGAGTGGATCGAGAAGTACGCCGGCGCACTCGTGCCCTCGATCAAGGTGGGCGACGTCGAGGTTGGTGCTGGCAGCGCCGCAGCAGGGTTGGGGCAGCTCCTCTCGACAGTCTCCTTGGAAGACGCCCGTGACCGGCTCGTCGAGATTCTGCGGGAGGAAGGCAAGCGTGTGGTTGTGGTCATCGACGACATCGACCGGCTGGATCGGGACGAGCTGCACGCCTTATTCAAGCTCGTGAAGCAGTCCGCGGACTTCGACTACGTGTCGTACCTGCTGGCCTTCGATGACGAGGTCGTGGCCAGTGCGATCGGTCACCGATATGGCGGTGGCGACAGCCCAGCCGGCCACGAGTTCCTGGAGAAGATTGTGCAGGTGCCCCTTCGGCTCCCTCCCGCCGACCTCGCAGCACTCCGGCACCTGTGCCTCAACGGGGTTGAGGAGGCCATCACGGTCAGCGGCATCGAAGTCCCCGAGAGCGAAGTGCAGGAGTTCCAGGCGGCATACCAAATGGGCCTCGAGCCCAGGCTCGCTACGCCACGCATCGCCAAGCAGTACGGAAACGCCCTCCTCTTTTCGCTTCCACTGCTGCGAGAGGAGGTGAACATCGTGGATCTACTGCTGATCGAGGGGGTCCGCATCTTCTATCC
The DNA here is from genome assembly GCA_028285365.1 of Thermoanaerobaculia bacterium. GTDB lineage: Bacteria > Acidobacteriota > Thermoanaerobaculia > Multivoradales > Multivoraceae > JANQPS01. The sequence goes on from JANQPS010000161.1 coordinate 1,703, forward strand.
GAAGCTCTACCGGGCCATCCTCGACGAACCCACAGTCTACCTAGGTGGATTCACTCTCAGCGATCTGAGCCACGGCGACTCGAAGGAGCAACGCTTGGCGGCATGCAGCTCCGCGCTCGAAGGGCTGACAGACCGCGAACAAGCAGCGGCGAAGCACGTGATCAAGAAGCTCTTTCCACGCACCAGGGAGTTCTTCGAGAACACCTCCTTTGGCGAGGGGTTCCAGGACACATGGACTCGGGAGAAGCGAATCTGCTCTAGGCGATACTTCAACCGGTACTTCACTTACGCCATTCTGGAGGACGACGTCTCTGACAGGGAGGTCGAAGCGTTCTGCGACTCCCTCGCCGATGCTTCCGCTGAGCAGGTAGAGGGTGCACTGCAGCAGATGATGACGGCCCGCAACGCTGAGAACGTCATCGAGAAGCTCCGCTACAGAGGAGAGAGCCTCACACCCGCCGCCTCGAAGGCCCTTGCCCTGGGAATCGCCCGTTCGGCGAACATCCTGCCGAATCCTGAGATATCAATCTCATGGTTCACGCCGTTCAATCAAGGAGCCCTTCTCGTCAGCAAGCTGATGAAGAACCTTCCGGTTGACGAAGCTGAGGAGTTCGCCATGACCGTCGTCGAGGCCTCACACGTGGACTTCGCCGTTAGATTGCTGCGCTTCTTCAGCCCAGATGACGAAGAGGATCCGCCTATACGCGCAGAGGCATTCGCCCGGGTTGGGGCCGCCGTGGCCGATCAGATCAAAAGCTTCTTCGAGGAGAACCCTGCCCGACTGCGTGAGGACGAGACCTCGACACGGCTCCGGGAGTGGTCTAGGCATCGCTCCAAGGATTCCATCATGGCTTTCGTCCGTCCGCTGGTCCAGGTTGATCCGACGCTCGCCGTTAGCTTGCTGTGCAGTTTCACCCCGACCGCTGTTGGCACAGGCCACGCGGGTCCGTTCAAGTCGGACTTCGACAAGAGTACTTACGACTACCTGGATCGCTGCCTGGAGCCGAAGCTGATCTTCGAAGCTCTCGTAGAACTATACGGTGATGACGTAGGCGCATCCTACGACCAGGGGGAGAACACAGACCGCCGAATTGCGAATCAGTTCGCCTTCCTGCACCGACTCTCGATCGAGAACGGCACCGACGAAAGAGGCGACGAGGAAGGCTCTCGCCCACCGGAGGCCCAGGAAGACCCCGTCGCTGAATGAATCGTCACAGCGGTTCCGCAGCCGATGCTCCCAGGAGCGAATAGTCGACGGGCAACGGCATGCTCTCTCCGCCTCTACGAGGCGTAGCTCCGCCCTAAGCGAGGCCTGACATGATTCGACCACTTCCCTGCGATTCGCCGATTCTTGGACGAAGGTCGCTGCTGGCGGTCATCCTGTTGAACCTCTTACCCCTGAACCTCAGCGCAGAGCCACCCGTCAGCGAGCAAGTGCCAGACTGGTTCGAGCGCGAGGTGGCTCAGCACACAGGCGCTGCTGAGGCCGGCGACCCGGAATCGCAGTACCACCTCGCACGCACCTATGACGATGAATCGACTGGCTTTCGCGATGCTTCTAAAGCTCTGTACTGGTACACGAAAGCTGCAGAGCAGGGGCACACAGAAGCTCAGAGCACCCTGGCTACCGGCTATACGCTAGGCGTCTTCGGACCGAAAGACGAACGAAAGGCGTTCTATTGGCGAAAGAAGGCGGCAAGCGGCGGCGACGCATTCTCTCAGTGTCAACTAGGAGACGACTACGTCGCAGGTAGTGTTACGCCAAGGAACTACGACACGGCTGTCGCTTGGTACCGAAGGTCGATCGAGGGCGGGTACTTCCTCGCTCCACAATCGCTCGCAAAGATGTATGAGGAGGGCCTAGGTGTGGAACAAAGTCTCGTTCAAGCGTACGCATGGAATTCGCTGAGCGCGGCGACCGGGAACATCGCAGCCGGCTGGTATCAAGACGAGCTTGAGAAACGCATGAGCCCGTCACAGATCAAGGAAGCTCAGCGTTTGGCAGCTGATCTTCACGAACGACACGGCGCCCGGCTGTCGAATCCCTAGGCTGTCGCAGCCGGCGATGAAAGGCACGAGCCCGTCCAGTGAGCACCGACACTCGGCTGATCGAGAGGTACCACTTTGATCTCCTCCGCTACCGCCTCCAACCATTCCCTGCTGGATCGATCGACCATGACGACAACCCGGACTTCCGGATCTCGACACCGGGAGGACGGGTCATCGGAATCGAACACACCCGCGTCTACCAGACACCGTCGAACTCGCCAGCGCCTCAGCAGCGCGAAGCGTTCCAGCGGCAGATCGTGACCGATGCCCGCACCTACGCCGAGCGAATTGGAACGCCACCTGTCTACATGTCCATCGTGTTCCGGGACATCTCTGAACTAGGAGCCCCGGGCGCCCTTGCAGCTTCGCGCGGCCTCGCGGACTGTTGCGCTAGACACCTTCGCGCGCTTGGCGAGAGTGTCAAGCTCCGGGCCACTGCGAACTCCGGACTCCC
>JANQPS010000162.1 GCA_028285365.1 Thermoanaerobaculia bacterium
CAGCGGCAGCATCGACTTCTCGACGCCGGCGGAGTTCGCGACCCAGAAACTCTTGCCCGCTCTCGAGAACGGTCATCAGGTGATCCTCCGTGAGTTCGGACACACGGGAGACATCTGGGAGCTTCAGGCGGAGGCCACTCGCCAGCTGCTCACCACCTGGTACGCGACCGGCAACGTGGACGATTCGAAGTTCGTTTTGCAACCGATGAACTTCGATGCGGGCCTCGGCCTGGGGTCCATGGCCAAGCTTGGACTCACCGCCGTGCTGGTCGCCTTTGTGCTGCTGACGCTCGCAGCCTGGTGGCTGATTCGAAAGATCAGGAGCCGACGTGCGCTCCGCGCAACTCCATGAGGGGCCCGATCGTGCTCTCCAGACCGTCAAGATCCACCAAACTCTGAGGACTTCGTCGATGGGCTCGAGCCTGAGTCATCCGCCGACTCAGAGCCTGCAGCTGGCCGATGGGCGCCGCCTCGCGTGGTACGAGTACGGCCATCCGGACGGCGTGCCGTGTCTCTATACGACGGGAACACCTGCCTCCGGCATCACCGGTGTCATCTACGACGGCGTGGCCAGAACGGCAGGCGTGCGCTTCATCTCTCTCGACAAGCCTGGCTATGGCCACTCCGACTTCCTGCCCGATCGACGACTCACCGACTGGCCCAGAGACGTCGCAACTCTCGCCGACCACCTCGGGCTGAGCCGGTTCGCCGTCATGGGCGAGTCAGGTGGTGGTCCACACGCCCTCGCGCTGGCCTGGGGTCTCGCGGAGCGAGTCAGCCTCGTGCTCTGCGCGTCAGGCATGGGACCGGGCACGGAACCCTGGGTTCGCGACGGCATGAAGCCGATGAACCGCCGCGTCTTCTGGCTGGCCCGCCACGCTCCCTGGCTGCTCGACTTTGCCATGAGGTCGATGCTCCGCACCCTGAGGGACCCGAAACGACGCGATCGCTGGATCCAGCAGCAGCTCGACGCTGCGCCAGCGTGCGACCGCGACGTCTTGCAGCGCGAACCAGCACTCCTGCAATTGACGCTCGATGCCGCCCTGGATGCCTTTCGCGAGGGCCCACGCGGCGCTACCCAGGAAATGCAGATCTTTGCGCGTCCCTGGGGTTTTGCTCTCTCGGAGGTCCCGGCAACCGTACACGTCTGGCACGGCACCGAAGACGTCAACGTCCCGTTTGCTATCGCTGAGAGGGTGTGTCGAGAGCTCCCGGACGCTCGGCCGCATTTCATCGAAGGTGGCGGCCATGTTCTGGCTTTCGAGCATGGAGCAGACATGATGAAGGTGATCGTCGAAGCCTAGCCCGACAAAGCAGGCAAACTGGAGTTGGTGTCCGTCCCTCTTGGAGAGTCCCGTCGTAGAGCCCCCGTCGTAGAGCCCACCGCGAAGAAGGAGGAAGGCATGAGCGACCAGCATGAACCTCAGGGAACCGGCGTGCTCCTCGCCAAGATCCGGCCATCGGGCCGCCTCATGGGAGCTCGCGGCGTCGACTTCGAACCCCTCTACGAGGAGCCGACGCCCACTAGTGGTTCTTTTGGCCTCGGCTCTTCTCCCCAGTGGTACGTAGTGCAGCCGGAAGAGGAGCAAACACCCTGGGATCAAGCTCACAGCCAGGTCGCCGCACAGCTCGGTATCGACTCGAGCGACGTGCTGTTCCTGGAGCCCGACTTCCACCAGCGCCTCAACGCAGACGACGAGGCTGAGATCACTACGAGCCAGGCATTCGCTGTCGGCGAAGACTGCGCTCCAATCGACCAGGACACCGGGCACGGCAAAGCGACCGGTGACGGCTTCGCCTGGCACCTCGGGTCCCGGTTCTCGCAGCTGGGAAGCGCCCGGGAGGAAGTGCAGTTCACAGAGCCCAGGACTCGCATCGCCCATATCGACACGGGCTACTGGCCTGAGCACGAGACCACTCCGACGGGTGTGAACACGGCGCTCGACCAGAACTTCGTCGAGAAAGACGGCAATCAGCACGACGCTTCCGACCCGGACAACAAGCGTCTGATCCTCGACAACTCCGGGCATGGCACGGGCACACTGAGCATCCTGGCCGGCAAGGGAGTTTCGGCTGAAGGCAACGCCGTTCTCGGCGGAGCTCCCGATGCCGAGATCGTGGTTCTGCGCATTGCCGACAGCGTCGTGCTGTTGCGCACCAGTGCTTTCGTCCGTGCCCTTCGCTACGCAGCGCGAAACGACTGCGCTGTGGCCAGCATGAGCATGGGTGGCCTGCCTAGCAAGGCGTGGGCCGAAGCGGTCGACCAGGCCTACATCGATGGCTTGTGCCTGTGCGCGGCTGCCGGCAATCGCAAGGGAATCTCACCGCCGAAACGCATGGTCTATCCCGCTCGCTACGAGCGCGTGATCGCCGTGCCAGGGGTCATGGCCAACGGTGATCCCTACAAAGACCTGGACGGCGCCCTCGAAGGGAGCTTCGGGCCGAAGAAGTCCATGGACTTTGCCCTCGCCGCATACACCCCCAACATTCCCTGGGCCAAGTTCGGCTGCAAGAACATCGTGCGACTGAACGGCGAAGGGACGTCGAGTGCCACGCCACAGGTGGCGGCCGCCGTCGCCCTGTGGATCGAGAAGTACAAGTCCGTCCTTCCGACCAACTGGCGGCGCGTCGAGGCCGTCCGCCACGCGCTGTTTTCGACAGCCAAGGTCAAGTCCAACCATCGTCACTTCGGCAACGGCATCCTGCAGGCCAAGAAGGCCCTGAGCGTCGCGCCTCACCTCAACCTTCCGATGGCCGGTCAATCCAACAACTCCTGGGCCTTCCTGCGTCTCCTCACCGGCCTTGGCGTCGAAGGGCCGACACCACGCGAGGAGATGTTCAACCTCGAGCTCGCTCAACGGTGGCTTCTCAGAGAAGACCTGCAGGAAATCGTGCCCGACCCCGAAGCCACGAGCGAGATCCCTCAAAAGAAGCTGCGCGAGTTCATGGACGCGGTGATCGAGGACACAGGGGCCTCTCTGGCTCTGCGCCGTCACATCGCGGCCCGCTATCCGATGGCCGGCGGCCAGTCGCCCAGGCGCAGCGCGGCGCTCAGCCAGGTGAAACCCGAGCTCCCGCCCGTGAGCATCGAAGCACCGGAGATTCTCGATCCTACGCATCGACGCCTGCGCGTCTACGCCAAAGATCCGAGCCTCGCGAAGCAGCTCGACACCGCCGACATCAGCGAAGTCACTCTCGACGTCCGCTGGGAGGACACAAAGCGCGGTCCAGAGGGCGAGTATCTCAAGGTGATCGACAACGAGCGGAGCCGACGCAGTGGCCCCTACAACTATCAGGGGGTCGACCTCAACGAGCCGCGGCTGCTCGCCCAGGACGGCTGGGCACCTTCGGAAGGCAATCCCCAGTTCCACCAGCAGATGGTGTACGCCGTCGCGATGAAGACGATCGAGCATTTCGAGCGCGCGCTCGGGCGACCCGTTCAATGGCGGCCTCGTCCGTCCGAGGACCACAGCTGGTACGACGGCGATTTCGTGAAACAACTCGAGATTCGCCCACATGCCATCCAGCAAGCCAACGCGTACTACAGCCCCAACGACGTGGCCTTGCTGTTCGGCTACTTCGGCGCTCCAGCACGCTCGGGCTATCAACCCGGAAGCCCTGTCTACACGTGTCTCTCGCACGACGTCATTGCTCACGAGACCACTCACGCGGTGCTCGACGGGATGCACCGCCGGTTCAACGAGCCCACCAATCTCGACGTCCTGGCGTTTCACGAAGGCTTCGCTGACCTCGTCGCCCTCTTGCAGCAGTTCACCATTCCGGAGCTCCTCGAGCACCAGATCGCCACGACCCGAGGAGATCTGGAGACTGAGTCGCTGCTCGGGATGCTGGCAGTTCAGCTTGGGCAGACCTCAGCCGGCCGCGGGTCGCTGCGCAGCGCCATAGGCCACCTCGAAGACGGAAAGTGGAAGCGCTACGAGCCCGACCCGAACGAGATCGCCCGCATCAAGACACCCCATGCTCGCGGCGCGATCCTCGTCGGAGCCGTGTTCGACGCCCTCATTGCCATCTACAACCGCCGCGTGGCTGACCTGCTGCGACTCGCCACCGGCGGCACGGGCGTGCTCCCCGCGGGCGCCGCCATCCACCCCGACCTGGCGCGCCGCCTCGCGAGCGAAGCCGCCAAGACCGCGCGACATGTGCTCAACATGTGCATCCGAGCGCTGGACTACCTGCCCCCGGTCGATGTCACTTTCCACGACTACCTGCGGGCGATCATCACGGCCGACTTCGAGATGGTGAGTGACGACGTTCACAACTACCGCGTCGCGTTCGTCGAGTCGTTCAGTCGACGGAGCATCTTCCCGGGAGACCACGACGAGCAGTCTGAGAACCAGCCACCCGCCCTCTCGGTCGACACGCTGCGGTGGCCGAGCTTCGATGCATCGAGCGTTCAGGACCGACAGCGAAGAGCGCGGCGCAAGAAGGACCTGGAGCGCAAAGCCCTGAGCCAGACCGACATGGCCGGGGCCATGCAGAAGTACCAGGACGTCGTGCGCAGGCTCAAGCACTACGCCGATGAGTGCATGTACCTGGACGATCGCGAGGCACTCTTTCGCAAGACTCGTGAGGAGCGCAAGGAGCTCAACGGGCTCATCAGCTCAGCGTTCCAGGAAGCACCCGCCTTTCGCGAGACCCTTGGACTCGAAGAAGGGAGTTTCGAGGTCCATGCGTTGCGACGCGCCTTGCGACTCCGACCCGACGGGACGGCAACTCCACAGGTCATCGTGTCTCTCACCCAGTCGCGAACGATCCCGGCAGATACCGAGAAGGGAACCCCGAAGCACAAGTTCCGAGGCGGCTCGACCATCGTGGTCGACCTGACCGACGGCGACCTGCCCAAATACGTCGTGGTCAAGGACGTTCTGCATCGCAGGCGCCGCGAGGCCACGGCGTCGTTCGCCCGAGAGATTTCGGCCGATCCCGTGCGCAGGCTGTTCTTCGGAGCCAACGAACCGTTCGCTGCCCTACACGAGCTCGCCGAGGAGGAGCGCTGAGGAGCGCAGATCCCAATCACCGAGCAGAGACACACAACCAGATGGAACCCGTCGCCTCGAGACAGGTCTAAGTGGAAACCGAAGAGTTTCGAAGCGGAAGAGCTTCTTGTCCTGACGGCCGGCAGCTGAAGGGGCACGATCCTGGAGGTGACCATGCTTGGCGTGTCTTCCGACCTTGCGATCGCCGTTCGTCGACTGCGTCAGCAAAAGCTCCTCGCGCTCGTGTGTACGGTCGGTATTGCCCTGACGATCGCTGCAAACGTCAACGTCTTCGGTGGAATGCGCGGGCTGCTGCTCGGCGCTCTTCCGTACGACGAGCCCGATCGACTCGTCTACATCTGGCAAGGCGACCCGAACATCACTGCGGGTACGTGGCTCACGCCGGCCAACCACCTCGACATCACAAAGCGTTCGACTCAGCTCGACGAGCTGAGCGCGCTGCGCTGGCGCACTGTCAACGTCACCTTCGGAGCTGCAGATTCCCAGCCAATCGCGGAGCGATCTCAAGTGCTCAGTACCGAGGTGCTCAGCGTGCTCCGCGCAGCACCAGCCATCGGGCGGGGATTCTCCCTGGCAGAGACTCGTCCCGGTGCCGAAGACGTCGTCATCGTCTCGGACGAGCTGTGGCGCGAGCACTTCGACACCACTGCAGCAGAACCGTCTCGTGGCGACTTGGGAGTCCTGACGATCGATGGACGCGAGCACCGAGTCGTCGGAGTCATGCCTCCCGGGTTCGAGCTGCTCGACCCCACGACGCGGCTCTGGCTACCACTTGTGGAAGATCCCTCGACAGCATCGCGCTCGATCGGCTCCTACTTTGCCATCGGCCGACTCGCGCCTGAGGCCAGCGTCGACTCGCTGCGCGCAGAGCTCGCCGGGCTCGAGAACCAGCTCGAGCAGGAGCATCCGCGAGTCAACCGAGAGCTGGCGCTGCATGTCTCGAGCCTTCGAGATCGACTCGTCGACCCGCGCACCAGATCGCTGGTTCAGTTCGCCTTGGGTGCGGTGGTCTTTCTCTTGATGATCACGGCGTCGAACCTCACCAATCTCCTGTATGCGCAGGGCGAGAGTCGGCGGTCCGAGATCGCCACGCGCCTGGCGCTGGGTGCAGGGCGCCGCCGTCTGATTGGCCTCGTGCTCACGGAGTCGATTCTCCTTGCAGTCCTGGGCGGTACCCTCGGGCTCGCGCTTGCTGCACTGGGCCATCGAATCATCGCGGCGTCACCCATGTGGGCACAGGTACCGTTCAGCCTCCGCCCTCAACTCGACTGGGCCGTGGTGACCTACAGCTTTGTTCTGAGCATCGTCGTGGGAGTGCTGGTGGGGCTGTTACCGGCACTCAGACTGTCACGCCCTTCGCAAACTCTTCGCGCTGCCACCGCACGCCACGCACCACGCCGGGCTCTGAGTCGCACCCTCGTGGTCGTCCAAATGAGCTTCGCACTGGTGTTGATGGCGGGCGCCGGAGTCATGGTTCAGAGCTTCCAGGAGCTCGAAGCCGCGGCCGGAGGCTACGACGACAAAGGGATCGTCACCTTGCGGCTGTCCCTTCCTCGATCCAGCTATCCCGAGGCCAGCGATCTGGCTTCAGCCGGTCAGGAGATCCTCGACAACCTCCGCTCCCGCTCCGGAGTTCAGCTGGCAAGTCTCATGATGGAGCCACCGAGGAGCCCGGGAAACTCCAGAGTCGACATGAGCTGGCTCGGGGCCGACCCCGCCGATCGTCCCTCACAGGTGATCTGGCTTCCCGTAGCAACGGACTACTTCGAACTGCTGCGCATTCCGATCCTGACGGGGCGCGGCTTCCTCGATCGCGACCGGTTGACTTGGGAACAGAGCGACGTCTCCCCGTCCGATGTGTCGCGCGTCGCCGTCGTCAATCGAGCCCTCGCCGAACGCTTCTTCCCCGAAGGCGCCATCGGGCAGCGAGTTCGCCTCGGCGACGACACCGTAGAGATCATCGGTGTTGCCGCCAACACCCTGCAGGAGATGACGCTCGGTGACGGCGGGCCGCCACCCGTTGCCTTCGTCGCGCACGCCCAGAGTCCCACGCGCTCCATGCTGCTAGCGATTCGAGGCGAGGCCGACGTGAGCCACTTGGCGACGCTCCTGAGCAACACGGTCTCCTCGTTCGACTCCGAGATCCCCCTGGCCCGACCGATCGAGATGAAAGAACTCCTCGCCAGCTTCTTCGTGGGCTTCCGACTGTACGCCGGTTTCATGGGGCTGTTCGGTCTCGTGGCGCTGGCCATCGCGGCGTTGGGGATCTACGGCGTCACGGCATTCTCGGTCGCACGACGACTCTTCGAGCTGGCGGTCAGACGAGCGCTCGGAGCCAACGGTCGCGACGTCGTCTGGCTGGTCCTCCGCGAAGGTCTTGGCCTCGCCTTGGGAGGGCTCCTGATAGGAATTCCAGGCGTCGTCCTCGTGGCGCGCGGCATCGCGAGCACTCTTACGGGAACCGCGCCGATCTCGCCAGCGGTCGCAGGTGCCGTGATCGTGGTGCTGGCAGGGGTCGCCCTGGCCGGAAGCCTCGTGCCGGCCCTCACGGCCCTGCGAGCGCATCCCGCCTCGGCGCTCCGATCCAACTGACCCAGAAGACGGAGCCCTCAGGCAGCCAGAACAATAAGGCCTGCCCGGCCGAAAAGCTGGCTCATCCGAGACGAGTGGAACGCCGAACAACTGTCAGTGTTTGGTGATATCCTAGTTTTCTTACTGGGTCTTGCTCTCTCGAGGCCTCACTCGCAGTTCTCTCTCGGCCTGGTTCGCCAGGGTCATCTCGATCACCGGAGTCTCCGACGCGCGCAAACCGTCGGATCTTCGGCAGCGCTCTCTCCGACGCCATCGAGCCAGACCCTTCACCCAGCGCCACACGCATCCCTACGGAGTCTGTCAGCGCAGCTGACGGATCGATGCTATCCATGACTCGAAACCCCAAAGGAACCGGACCGCTGACGGAGCCCGACAGCCGTCCACCTCGGGAGGAATTGGAGCAGCGTCTGCTCCGGAGCGAAGGCCTCTTGCGTGCGCTCTCGGAGAACTTTCCCCGATCGTTCCTTTCGGTGATCAATCCCGACCTGACCATCGGCTTCACCAGCGGTGAGGAGTTCAAGCGTCGGCAAATGGACCCCGAAGACTACGTGGGTCGTCCGGTCACCGACGTCTTCAGCGAGTTCGGAGACGCCGTCGTCGACACCGTCACCAGCGCCTATCGGCGCGCCTTTTCCGGCGAAGAGCAGGCTTTCGAGCTGGCCCTGGGCGGTGTGTACCTGGCCTTTCAGGTCGTGCCACTGACGAACGAGACTGGTGAGGTGCTCCAGATCCTCGCGGTCGTCGAGAACATCACTGAGCGCAAGCTGACCGAAGTTGCCCTGCGCGACAGCGAGGCTCTCCATCGCAGCGTGATCGCGGGCATGGTCGAGGGCGTCGTCGTCCAGGAGGCGTCAGGAACGATCACCTTTGCCAACGCCGCAGCCGAGCAGATTCTCGGTTTGAGTAGTGACGACCTGAGGGATCGCTCGTCATCGGGTCCGCGCTGGAAGACCATTCATGAGGACGGCTCGCCTTTCCCCGGAGAGACTCATCCGGCGGTGGTGACCCTGAAAACCGGCGAACCGCAGCGCGACGTCATCATGGGCATTCCCAGAACGGACGGAAGCCTCGCTTGGATCTCGATCAACTCCCAGCCGCTCTCCGAGCCGGGCGAGACCCAGCCGCATGCCGCGGTTGCGACTTTCCACGACGTCACTGAGAGCAAACTCGCCGAACAGCAGCTGTTCGACGAGAAGGAACGAGCACAGGTCACGCTGCAGTCGATCGGCGATGCCGTCATCACGACCGATGCCGAGGGCCTCGTCGACTATCTGAATCCCGTCGCCGAGAGCCTGACCGGATGGCCGCGGAGCGAAGCCCAGGGCCAGTCACTGAGTCAGGTCTTCCCGATCATCGACGAGTACAGCGGCGAGCCGGTCGTTGACCCGGTGGCTCGCTGTCTGGCCGAAGGCGAGATCATCGACCTGAGCCATCACACCTTGCTCTGCAGCCGCGACGGCGCCCAGTACTCGATTCAGGATTCGGCAGCGCCGATCCGCGATCGCGAGGGCAACATCCAAGGTGTCGTTCTGGTCTTCAGCGACGTCACGGAGCAACGTCGGATCACGGCACAGATGGAGTACCAGGCCAGCCACGACGAGCTCACGGGACTGACCAACCGCACCGAGCTCGAGCGTCGCCTGGAGAGGGTCATCATGACCTCTCGATCCGACGACAGCCGCCACGTGCTCTGCTACCTCGACCTCGATCAGTTCAAAGTGGTCAACGACACTTGTGGCCACGCAGCTGGCGACGAACTGCTGCGTCAGCTGGCGTCTCTACTGAAGAACAAGACGCGCAAGCGCGACACCCTGGCCAGACTGGGCGGAGACGAGTTCGGACTACTTCTCGAGCACTGCGAGCTCGCTCAGGCCGAAATGGTTGCCGAGACCCTCAGGTCGGCCATCGAAGATTTTCTCTTCGTCTGGGAGAGTGACAGCTTTCGAATCAGCTCGAGCATTGGTCTGGTGCCGATCGATGCCACCAGCGGTAGTCGCGCCACGGTGCTCCAAGCCGCTGACAGCGCTTGCTACGTCGCCAAGGACGCCGGGCGCAATCGCGTCCACGTCTATACCGACGACGACGCCGAGCTCACTCGGCGTCACGGCGAGCTCCTCTGGGTCAACAACCTGCAGGAAGCACTCGAGCGTGATCGCTTCGAGCTTTTCGCGCAACGCATCGTGCCTCTCAGCCAAGACGAGGGTGAGAAAAAGCTCCACTGCGAGCTGCTCCTGAGACTGATCGATTCGGCCGGGGAACGGATCTCACCGGCACTGTTCACCTCAGCGGCCGAACGCTACAACCTGGCCCCGCGAATCGACCGCTGGGTGGTCCGGCATGCGTTTCAGTTCTTCGACGAGCACTCCGACGTGCTGCCGAGTCTGGAGCTCTGCACCATCAACCTCTCGGGTGCGTCCCTCAGCGACTCCGGTTTCTTGCGGTTCGTCATGAGCCAACTCGAAGACACAAAGCTGCCGCCGGAACGGTTCTGCTTCGAGATCACGGAGACCGCGGCCATCACCAACCTCACCAGCGCCCGTCAGGTCATCAAGACCCTGAAAGGCCACGGCTGCGCATTTGCCCTGGATGACTTCGGCAGCGGTCTGTCTTCTTTCGGCTACCTCAAGAGCCTGCCCGTGGACTACTTGAAGATCGACGGGCTTTTCGTACAAGACATCGCTGACGACCCGGTCGACCTGGCCATGGTGCGATCGATCAACGAGATCGGGCAGCTGATGGGCAAGAAGACCATCGCCGAGCACGTCGAGAACGACACCATCCTCGAGCGCCTCCGGACCCTGAACGTCGACTACGCTCAGGGTTACGCGATTGCCAGGCCACAGCCTCTAGAGGAACTGTTACTCGAGCGCTGAGTTTGCACAACAACGAGCCCCGCCGGTGCGCTCGAGAGCGGCGGCTCGGAAACAGGAAGGAGCCCCTATCGTGAACAGGATCAGAGTCACCGCGGCATTGATAGCTCTGACGGTCATCTCCACCCTGACCCCGGCGCAGAGTGCGGCACAAGCCACCGCGGAGGTCGTGGGCAGTGACGGTCTCGTTTGGGGACCAGCCTCGCCCAAGCTGCCGCCGAGTGCACAAATGGCCGTGGTCTTTGGTGACCCTTCGAAACCCGGAGAGCTCTACGTCTTCAGAGCCAAGCTTCCAGACGGCTACAGCGTTGCACCCCACACTCATCCCATGGACGAGCACGTGACTGTCATCCAGGGAACCATGATCCTCGGGTTTGGCGAACGACGAGACGAAAGCGCAATGAAAGAGCTTCCCACAGGCTCATACGTCACGCTGCCTAGCGGTGTCCCACACTTCAACCGCATGAAAGGCGAGACCATCCTGCAGTTTCACGGCATTGGCCCCTACGACATCGAGTACGTCGATCCGGAGGACGATCCGACTCGGTAGCTCGGCTGCTGTGTTCCTTCCGAAGCGCGCGACCGGGATGGGCCCGTGGCACGCCATTCAGGTCTCCCCCACCTCCACGAGCCAGAGACCTTGACCCCGGACTGGTCGGAGCCAATCGAGCAAGACTGTCGCGGGCGACGCGGATTGGCTCGAGGTGCCACTTTGGCGTTAGCCCAGTGAACCTCGATGCAGCGCATCAGCGCGACAGCAGGTGCGACCGCAAGAAAAGAGGTTGGCCCCTTTTGCGACCTCCTCGCACAACCCCAGGTGAGGGACCACCAGGGGCGGGAGTTGCCCCACCAATCCGGGAGGGGCAAGGACAATGCAGAGACCTGGGAAGCAGAGGCGCGAGAGCAACCAGCCGCAAGCCACCACGAGCGTCGCGCGAACGAAGATCGCGCTACTGATCTGTTTCAGCCTGACCCTGGGGCAGAACGCGAGCGCGCAGCCACCAGCCGTCCCCGCAAGCGAGCAGTTTGGCAGTCACCACACCGCAAGCGGCGAGGTGTGGCAGGTTCACAAGGCGATCGAGAACGGCGACGAGACAGTCTCCTATTCACGCGCAGGTGTCACGCTGTCGCAGCAGCAGATGCGCGAGCACGAAGCCCGCAACCCCGAGCCCGTGATCGGCCCCGAGCTTCAGAAGCGACTCGACTCCGGGTCCGGCGGCGATCAGGTGCGGATCTTCCTGTGGCACGACAATCGACCGCGTAAACAGGTCCGGCGCGAGGTCGAGGAGGTGGCCCAGCCAATCCTGGAGCCACTCCGGCGGGAGCTCGAAAACGCATCCATGGTCTCTCGACCTACCGTGAGTCTCTCCCCGGAGGAGGAAGAGGAGTACCTCGAGAGACTCGGGGCCGGCGTGCTCCGCGCACCGGAAGAAACAGCACTCATGAGCGACCTCAAGAGCCAGATCGAAGCCGTCGAGCTGGTGACGAGAGACGAGGTCAATCGACGAGTCGCCGTGTTGATCCGAGCAGAGCAGCAAACCCTCTCAGAAGCCATCGAGCGCGCCGGCGGCGAGGTCCTGGCGCTTCTGGGCGGTGTGAGCCTCATCGAGGCGCTCGTACCGTCGGTGTCGATTCAAGACCTGGCAAGCCTGCCAGAGGTCGTGCGCATCACGCTTGCCCGCAACAAACAGCCGAGTCTGGACAACCACGTCGTCAACCTGGGCCTGCGCTACAGCAACGGCAACAACAGAGGCTTCTGGGCCAACGGCCTCGACGGAGGCGTCTGGGACGTTGGTGTGATCGACACTCCTGGAGTGCAGCAGAATCATCCCAACCTCAGCCGCTTGACATTCCTGCGAGCCCCGGGCGTGCCCAGTTCTGACGCCGACGGCCACGCGACCGGGGTCGCCGGCATCATTGCCAGCGACCACGCGACGCATACCGGAATCGCGCCAGGCATGGAGACCATGCTGACCGGCGACTGCATCAACAACAGCTGGGCCCACGCCGACTGGATGGTCTCGAGCGCTCCGGACGATCCCGAAGTCATCAACCAGAGCTGCGGTTCTGGGAGCAGCGCGACCGAGTACCCGAGCGATGGCCAGTTCCTCGACGCCATCGTCGACGACTTCGACCTGTCGTGGGCCAACTCTGCGGGCAACGACGGATCACCAGGCGGGGTGGCCACCGCTGAGACACTCAACGACGAGGGCACGTCGTACAACGCTCTCATCGTCGCCAACATGTGGGACAACAACACGGCGGGTCGTGGCGACGACGTGATCCGTGCGTCGTCGAGCCGCGGGCCAACGCCACAAGGTCGCAAGAAGCCCGACATCACCGCGCCCGGCCATCAGACGATGACGACAAGTTCAGAGTGGGAGGATTTCTGCCCGATCTGGCCAGTTTCATGTGACGACTTCACCAACCTGGGAGGCACGAGCGCGGCAAGTCCTCACGTGGCCGGCGGCGCTCTCCTCCTCACCGACGCGCGCGGCGACTCCGACCCACTGACCACCAAGGCGATTCTGATCAACACGGCCAACACCTGGACGGACGGCGGAACGTTGAGCACCACGAGCGACGATGGCCCGGTCTCCGGCAGCCTCTGGAATCAGACCTACGGCTGGGGATACCTCAATCTGTCTTCGGCTTGGCTGCACGCGTTCGACGTCTTCGAAGGCACCATCGACGACGGAACGACACCGGCCGGCTCGGTGGAGAACCGCTTCTACCTGGGCTGGATGACACCCAACGAGAAGGCCACTCTGGTGTGGAACCGGCATCTGGCGAGCAACGGCAGCTCGACGCCAGGCACGGTGGAGGACCTCTCCGACCTCGACCTGTTTCTCTACAGGGAGAACGACGGCGTCGAGCTCGATCGCAGCTGGTCGGGTCAAGACAACGTCGAGCAGATCGCCATGCCTTCGTCTGAACCGTCCCAGACGGTGGTCTTGCGCGTCAACACCTACGGCGAGCTCGATCCCGACGTCACGGTCGAGAACTACGCCCTCGCCACCCAGGAACACTTCGAGACGGTGGCTGGCCCTGGTCACTCCGTGAGCGCGTGGGCTCCGATTCAACCGGTACCAGGCGAGAACTTCACCATGGGAATGCAGATCGTCAATGACGGTGGCCTGCCGCTCGACACGTCCACGCACTTGAGCCTCCCGCCCGGATTTGCCGTCGCGTCGGGAACCAATCCCCGTTCGACACCGACCATCTTTCCCGGCGACAGCTTCACCATGACCTGGCAGATCACGGCTCCGTGCACCAGCGGGACGTTCCAGATCGGTTGGACCACCCAGTCGGTCGACTTCGGAGTCACGACCGGGGCGTCTGGCAACGTCGCGGTGGTCACCAGCCCGATCGGCCTCTCGTCTGGCGCCGCTTCGTCGCGATCCGATTCGCCCGAGATGTTCTCCTTCCAGGTCCGGCAGGACAACTGGGCGCTCGTCGCCACCAAACCTGGCCCAGGTTCCGAGGTCGACCTCAACGCCAAGTTCGAGCCGTGCTCCAGTGCCGGCACCTACGCGGCCTCTTTCGAGCACGACTCCAACCCCGACTTCGTGGTGACCAGTGGCTTCCAGTTTCCGCCCGACACCTACTACGCCGAGACCCGCTCTGACTGTACGTTCTGCGGCGGCCCGTACACCATCGAGTATCAGCGAGCCACATCACTGAGCGTGGGGGCCACCGAAACTGCGACGATGGGCGGCTCCGAGCCCGGCAAGATCTACCAGGTCGAGCTCGTGGCTGGCTCGGACGTGGTCGTCGATCTCGACACGGTTGGAGTGTTCGATCACAACCTCTACGTCTTCAGGCCCTCGCGGAGCTTTGGCTCGAGAAGCGACCCTGATCTCGTGTCGGCAGCCGCGGTCACCGGCGACGAGCAACTGAGCTTCGAGGCTCCCGAGAGCGGCTTCTACTCGATCGTCGTTCTGGGATCGACCGCTCAGGTCGCAGCCGACTTTCACCTCACGATCGAAGCCTTCAACGTGCCCGGTCAGCAGCTGCTCTCCGATGGCTTCGAGGCTGGACTGTCGGCGTGGGCGGTGGTGAGTCAGTAGGCCTCCCCCGAGGAAGGTCAGCACAGGAAAGGTGCTACCGTTGCCTGGATTCACTCCCGTCGAACAACTCAAGAGAGCCCGCTCTGATGACCAGTCGTCTTTCCCGAGCGAGACGCCGGTGCGCATAGGAGAAGCATGAACGTCCCGCTACCAGATCGAATCGGCTGGCCTACATGTGGGCAACGGTCACGCAACCACTCTCTGCTCTTCGGTCTACTGCCCGTACTCGTCGTTCTCGGCTGCGGACCGGGAGGTCAGGCACCCATCCCACTCGAAGCACGGCTGATGATGAGCGCCGCAGAAGTCGTTCGCGGCTTGACGGGTGAGGAAATCGACTCGGTCTCCTGTCGCCAGGCCACACAAGATCTGGCCTCGGGCGACCCAGAGTCGACATCCTGCGATCTCACCATGAAAGACGGCAGGATCGTAAAGGCGGTCAACGAACGGGTCGGTGCACGGCGACTGTGGGTCGCTAGTGATCCCGCGGCAGAGAAAGAGTTGCGCCCCACGATCGACCGCTTCTTCGATCTCTGGAATAGCGCAGACATGGCTGGCATCGCGGAGTTGACGACCGAAAATCTGAGATCGGCCTTCCCCACCCATCTCATCGCCTCCGAGCTCGACTGTAGACGCAACACGCTCGGCTCTCTGGTCCAAATCAATCGACTCAGTGGCACCATCATGAGCCCGAGCCCCGACGCTACGACCAATGTGGTCTCGGTTCACGCGAGCTTCGAGAACGAGTCGGGCTGGATCCTGCTGAAGATGCACAAGTCAGACGATTGGCGACACATGGAGGTACCGTTCGTGCTGGCGGCTTCGGAGATGGGGCCGTGGCTCGGTGTCGACGATCCCCGCGCCGCAGCTATCGAGGACTTTGCCGAAACCCTGATCGACAAGTGGAATCAACGTCAGTTCCAGGACCTCTTCCAGCACCTGACACCTACCTGGCAGCGCCTCATGGGCGGCAACGAGACCTTCGGCCAAAGCGCAGTCAACGTCTACGACCAGATTGGGCCAGTGGAAGATGCGCAAATGGCGTCCTTCTCACCTAGTGACAAACATGAGCCGGTTTGGTACTTCGTGCCTCGAACGGAGGCTGATGAGCCCTCCGGCCTCATCCCCGCCCTGGCACTGACAGCTCGCAGATGCGGAGACTCTTGGATTGCCGATCCTTTTCTCTTCACCGGAACTGCGACGATACAAGACGCCGAGGTCGAGAAGCTGGCACTCGAATCACTCGTCGCGGATCATGGCTATCCCGAACAGACGAAAGTCTCGTGCGAGCTCATAGGCCAACGCGTCGTCCCGGGCCGAGAAGTGACATGCGGAGTGACCGCGAACCAGCTGGAGACCAAGAAGTTTCGCTACGTCGACCTGGAAGGCGGCATGGTCTGGATCGAATAGCGAAGACTTGGCGCCGCGGTGATGGCCTCGAGTCCCCGGAGGCTCTAGCCAGCGAGAGGCTCCTGAAGCTCACGAGCCTCCTTGGCAGGCTCGAACTCAGGATCGGCGTTGGTCCAGGCCTCGAGCGCCCTCACGACCATTCCGGCTGACTCTCGAGCGTGGCGAGCTCGCCCCGGCGCACTCGCCAACGATTCGGCAACGGTCCGTCGCCGACTGGATAGCCCTGAGCTCGAGCTCGACGGGCCTGCGATCGAAGACGACCGCTGAGTTTCTCCTGCAGCCGGGTTCGAGCGAGCGACGCCGCTGGTCGAAACGGCTAGCTACCGGCCGTGAAGATAGTCCACGGCCACGGTGCTCATCGCGCGAACACCGGTCAACATGGCCTCTTCGTGAACCGAGAAGTACGGCGAGTGATTGGGGGCGGGGAGTGGATTCTCGGGATCGGCGATACCCAGGAAGAAATAGAAGCCGGGAATCTTCTCCTGAAAGAAGGAGAAGTCCTCAGAAGGGGTCACAGCGGGAACGATCTGCGCACCCATCGGCCCTACGCGCTCGAGAGTCGGCGCCATACGTCCGGTCAGCTCGGGATCGTTGTAGGTGACGGGGGCGTACGGCTCGATCGTGACCTCGGCCCGCGCTCCCGCACTCTCGGCGATGCTCTTCGCGGTCCGCTCGATGCGCTCGAGGACGTCGTCGCGCATCGCAGGGTCGAGCAGACGAATCGTGCCTTCCATCTCGACCGACTCCGGAATGATGTTGCCGCGCACGCCGCCCTGGATCATCCCGATGGTGATCACCGCGGGAGCTGCGGTCAGGTCGATCTGTCGGCTGGTGATCGTTTGCAGCCCGAGGATGACCTGCGACGCCACCACGATCGGATCGACACCACCCCACGGGACCGCTCCGTGAGTCTGAGAGCCCGTGATCTCGATCTTCAGTCCGTCGGAGCCGGCCATGGTCCCGCCCGGCCGATAAGCCAAGAAACCCGACGGCGCCGGCATGGTGTGCAGAGCAAAGATGGCGTCGGGTGCGGGATCGTTGAGCACACCCTCTTCGATCATCATCTTGGCGCCACCGTTCTCGCCCGCCGGGGGCCCTTCCTCGGCTGGCTGGAACACGAAGACGACGGTGCCGGGCAGCTGGTCGCGCATTCCCGCGAGCACCGAGGCCGTCCCCATCAGGACGGCGGTGTGAACGTCGTGTCCACACGCGTGCATGACGCCGACCTGGCGACCGTTGTACTCCGTCGTGACCTGTGAAGCGAAGGGGATGTCGACCAGCTCCTTGACGGGTAGAGCGTCCATGTCGGCACGTAGCGCAACCACGGGACCGGGCTGGCCTCCCCGGAGTACCCCGACGACCCCCGTGTGGGCGATGCCCGTGCGCACTTCGTCGAGGCCGAGACTCTTCAAGTGAGCAGCCACCACTCCAGAGGTGCGCACCTCTCGATTGCCGAGCTCGGGATGCTGGTGGATATCCCGTCTCCAAGTGATCACCTGCTCTTCGACCTCGGCGGCGCGGCGATCGATCTCTGCCTGGTAAGGCGGTACCTCCGCCGTCATGGGCGACGTGAGAGCGAGAACCGGCAGCAACACCAGGAGGCCGACGGTTCTCCCGATGCTCGATCGTCGGGGTGGCTGCCATTGGTCGTCGCTCGGCCGTAGATGTCGCCTCATGTCACTCGCCTCCAGCTGAGAGAAAGACCGATCCTAGCGGTCCCGAGACAGCGCCTATGCGACTGGCGTCCTATCAGCGACAGCCGCAGATCAGGCGCCCGCGACCCACCTCGGGCGCACCGGAGTTCCTCGGCTCCCCGTTCACGATACCGGTACACAGAACGGACAGCGACTCTCCGGACGAGTTTGCACAACGCCAGGAGGCTGCTCGCGAACCAGCTGAGCACCGCGGAGCCGGGAGTCGCGACCTAGCCTCCTCCGAGACCGTCCCTCAGCTTCGCGCCGAACGATGTATCAACCGTTTGCCGAACCTTCGACTGACTCGCGCCTTCCGTGGTGCCTTGCATCCGGTTGACCCCACCTGAGACGGCGTCGAGCTCGTCGTCCGAGAGCTCGTGGGTCTTCGCGGGCGGCTGCTTGGGCTCGGGCATCGTCTGGTCCTTCTTCTTCATCGGAGGCTCCCGTATGGGGCCGTACTGTCGACGAAAGTCAGCTTGAAGGGCGGTCGACTGACAAACCGGTCGGCAATGAGTACGGACCCCGGTCATCGTCCTGCGGGCAGACTTGTCGACGTCGTTGTCGACGTCGTTGTCGAGGTCGTGGTCGAGTATCGACGTCCACTCTCCTCGCTTCAGTCTAACGAACCAACCGTTCCTCAGCGAACACTCCCAGGTTCCAGCACCCCCGCACGGTGTCCTGACCGCGACGGTCTGAGAGATGCTGCGCCACGCGCAGTACCAGACATTCCTTGGGAATCTTGGCTTCGCGGACGTCTACTCGTACTGAGGATTCGTGGATCGAGACAGCCGGGTTCGCCTGCTAGGCTTCGGGCCCCTGGCACAACTCATTCGGCTGCTCTCGACTCGGCGTGACCTGCACGTTTCGACGAGCTCCATCGCGCTTGCGCGCGCCCCTGGTATGAACGAACGTAGTGCTGACCATCCCCCTTCGAGCTCCGATCTGGAAGACCTGAGCGAGAGCCTCGTCGGTAGCCAGGTCGGCCAGTATTCGATCGAGAAGCTGGTTGGCGAAGGGGCCATGGGCCACGTCTATCTGGCGGAAGACACCCGTCTCCATCGGCCGGTTGCGCTCAAGTTTCTCGCTGACGAGATGTCCAACGACCCGGATCGGCTCGAACGCTTCGAGAACGAAGCCAGGGCCATCGCCGGCCTCAACCATCCGAACATCGTCACCCTGCATGCGATCGAGGACTCCGGGGCGGCTCCCTACCTGGTGATGGAGTTCGTCGCCGGAAAAACACTCGACGCCATCATCCCGGAGTCAGGACTGCCGACAACGCAGCTGCTCGACTACAGCATCGCTTTGAGTGACGCACTCGCCGCAGCTCATGAGGCCGGCGTCATCCATCGCGACCTCAAGCCCACCAACGTGATGATCGGCGACAGTGGGCGCGTGAAGATCCTCGACTTCGGCCTGGCGAAACTGAGTTTCAAGTCGAACGACAAGGAGCTGACCCGGCAAGACACCAGGGCAGGAACGAGTGACGGTCTCTTGATCGGCACCGTCCCCTACATGTCTCCTGAACAGGTGCACGGCCGCAAGCTCGACCAGCGTTCCGACATCTTTTCCGTGGGCACCCTGCTCTACCGCATGTCCACCGGCACCATGCCTTTCGAGGGCGGGACCATTGCCGAGCTGATCTCGTCCATTCTGCGGGACGATCCGAACAAGGTCGCCGAGCAGCGAAGGGATCTGCCCCGAGATCTTTCACGAATCGTCCGGCGCTGCCTACACAAAGATCCGGAGCGGCGTTACCAGACCGCAAAAGATCTGCGCAACGACCTGGTCGACCTCCGCCATGACATCGAGACCGGTGAGTACGAGTTGACTGCCGTCTCGTCGCTGGCCCCGTCCACGAAAGCTCGACCCTGGTCATCGTGGCTCGGTGGTGCGCTTGCAGGACTCTTGCTCGCCGCGGCCCTGATCCCTCTGGCCTTACGAACCTGGTCTAGCGCTCCGCCGGCCGAGATCGGCCTTCAACGCATCGTCTCGTTTGCCGTTGGAGGAGGGTTCTACGAGTCGCCAGAATGGTCTCCGGACGGTCAGTGGCTGGTATACGCACAGAGCTCGGCGTCGGACGACGACGCTAGCGGACTCGACCTGTGGAAACGAGACGTCCGCGGCGGACGCCCTATTCAGCTGACGACCAGTCTCGGTGTGGAGACCAATCCGGACTGGTCACCCGATGGCCGCATGATCGCTTTCGACGAGGGCGGCGCGGGCGGCATCCACGTGATCCACTCGGAGGGAGGAACTTCCGTGCGCCTCCATCCCGCCGGCCGGCATCCGAAGTGGTCGCCAGACGGCTCGCGTATCCTCTTCGATATCGAGGGC
>JANQPS010000411.1 GCA_028285365.1 Thermoanaerobaculia bacterium
TGAAGACACCGGCATGACCGGCGGTCTCGAAGCCGACGGCGTCTTCGTCACCGTAGATCACAGCTGCCGGATCCTCGAGTAGTGGCCTGAGACTGCGACCCGTCATCGGCTGCTTGCCTTCCGGTGGAGCCGCCTCGACTCCAGCCAACCCGAGGAGGGTCGGCGCGATGTCCGTCACGTAGGCGAACGAATGGCTCAGGCCGGTCGCTTCGACTCCGCGTCCGGAGATGACGAGCGGCACCCGCAGACCACCTTCACCGCCGTGGAACTTGTAATAGGCGAGCGGCGACGCGGACGCTCTCGCGAAGTGCGGGCCGATGAACGCATAAGACCCTTTCTCACCGAGCGTCTCGAGGTCACGCGAGTAACCCACCGAGCGGAGCCAGCGCTCGAAGCCAGGTGTCTCGGTCGGAGCACCAGCTTCCGGACCGTTGTCCGACAACACGACAAACAGAGTGGACTCGAAGAGATCCTCTTCTCGGAGATACTCCACCAGGCGGCCGAAGTGAAAGTCCATCGCTTCGAGCATCGCTGCATGAATCGCCATGCTCTTGGAATGGAGAGCGCGCTCGTCGTCAGAGAGGTCATCCCAGTTGGCCTGGGCGGGTTGCTGGGAGGGTGGAGCCGAGGACGCAACGAGCCCCTTGGCCACGGCACCTTCGCGCCGTCGCTGCTTCAGCTCGTGCCAACCCTGGTCGTAGACGCCCTCGTAACGTTCGATGAACTCGCGCGGCGCCTGAACCGGAATGTGCACCGCCTGGAAGGCCAGGTAAGCGAAAAAGGGGGATTCCGCGCGCGGTGAGCTTTGGTCATGGTCGATGAAGGTGATCAGCCGATCAACGAGATTCTTTGACGAGTAGAAGTCGTCCGGCAGGTCGGTGGGCTCACCATCGGCGAACCAGGGAGGCTCATCGTAGATCGGAAGATACGACTTCCTCTCGAAGTTGTCCGCGCCAGTGGCATCGAGCGCAAAGGTGCGGTCGAAACCTCGAGCGCTGGGCAGACTGGAAGGCGTGTGACCAAGATTCCACTTGCCGCTCAGGTAGGTGCGGTAACCCGCCGTCTGGAGTCGACTGGCAACCGTCACCACGTCGTCGCGGAGATGACCTTCGTAACCTGGACGACCACGATGACGAAGGGGAGTGGCTTCGTACAAACTGCCGACTCCCGCGATGTGGGAGTCGACCCCGGTCAGCAACATGGCGCGCGAAGGCGAGCACATGGGTGACGCGTGGAAGTTGCTGAAGACCAGACCGCGCTGAGCCAACGCGTCGATGGTCGGCGTACGGATCTCGCTGCCGTAGGCTCCAAGGTCGCTGTAGCCGACATCGTCGGCAACGACCACGACGATGTTCGGCCGCGCGAGATGGGCCTCGGCGCTCTCGAGATCCGGTTCCTGCGCGCTTGTCGGCCCGAGCAAAAGGGCCCACAAGAGGACAACGACCGACAGTCGACCATGCGCTGAGGGAGTGAGCCATCCGACACGGGTCCAGCGACAGAGCGACCCGCCACCAAAGTCAGTCTGTCGCGCCATCCCGGTCTCTCCTCAGCCTTCTCGCTCGAGCACTCTCGGATCTCACGGCTCGTGATCTCGCGAGAAACGCGCCTCGTCTTGCCTCATTCGACGACTAATGGCTACCATTATCCCAGATGACCCTGACTACAGAAAGCTCGACTTCCACTCGCACCCGACTTCTGCGAGCCGCCGAGAGGCTCTTTGCCGAGAGAGGCGTCGCCGGCACGTCGACACGGGCGATTCTGCGTGCGGCTGGGCAGCGCAACGAATCAGCGCTGCAGTATCACTTCGGGGGACGCGAGGGACTCATCGAGACTCTCTATCTCGAGCGCGGAGCAGCAGTCGACCACGAACGAGAGACGATGCTGGGCCTGTTGGAAGAAGATCGGCCGGTCACCGTTCGCCAACTCTGCGAGCTTGCGTTTCTTCCCCCCGTCAGGCTCGCCCGACGCGATCCCGACTTCGCGATCTTTCTCAAAGTCGTCGGCCAGCTGGCATTCCTTCCCAGCCAGAAGCTGCAGGAGAGCCACGCACGTTACGAAGGTGCTGCCCTGGCGCGTGTGAAAGATCTGCTGCAGTCGCTCATCGAGCTACCGCCTGAGCTGCTGAAGCGCAGGGGCGACATGATCAGCCGCCTGGCCGCCATCTCGCTCGCGCAATGGGCTCGCTCGGACAGGCCGTTCGACGGCGGTGAAGCCGACTTGTTCGTCGAGACGGTCCTCGACGCGATGACCGCGATCCTGGAAGGGCCGGTCTCCGAGGCTACAGAGCAGTGTCTGTCATCCGACGCTCGCACCGTTCACCAACCATCACGATCCAAGAGAAAGGCCTGAGGTCTATGAGCCGTGCAGGACGAACGTGGAAGATTCTGCTCGGAGCGCTCGTTGCGCTCGCCGTCCTCGCGGGGATCGGCTGGTGGTTCCGACTCGAGATCCTGCTCCAGCTCGTCAAAAGCCGTCAGCGCATCGACGCGGCGCCAACGATCACGATCGACTGGCAGTCGGGAAGCGACCCCCTGCAGCGAGCTCCCGAAGACCGGCCACCCAACATCG
>JANQPS010000163.1 GCA_028285365.1 Thermoanaerobaculia bacterium
CGCCAGCATAGCGTGAGCGATCGTTCGCGCTCTCGGGGTACGCCGTCGGCTGCCAAAGGGGAGCTTCGTGCGACACCGATCCGACGCCACAAGGTCGCCCCACCACTCGCTTCGCTTCGGCACGCCTTGTGCACCATGGCCGCAGCGACGCGCGATCTGAGGATCGTCGGACCAAACGACCGGAGGGGTCAGGTTCGTGCCAGATCGGAGGCTTATATCGCTCATGTCCGGGTAGGCGTCCGGAATCCGTTAGACGTTACACTCGATCTCAAAGAGTTTCGTCCGAGCCCGTCTTTTTTCGACACGCCTCGAGTGCCCGGAGCTCGCCGTAGCGACATTCGCCGTAGCGACATTGGGAGCCCCAAACCGAAGACGTGCCGATCTCCGCCGCCAGCGCGGGCACGAGGCACTCAGCCTAGTCCGACCTCGACACCTCGCAGAGCACTCCCACGCTCTCGAACCCCTCACGTATGAACCTCCCCAACCCCGAGAGTCAAGAGCCGGCCGCACGGAGCGAGCACGAGACGTCGCCGCAGACGCTGTGTCTCAACTGCAACAGTCCTCTCACGGGTCCGTTCTGCGCCCAGTGTGGTCAACGCAGGGGGCCGGCGGTGATGTCGACTCGAGAGTGGCTGAGACAGGCGGCCGACGATCTCGTTTCCCTCGACTACAAGCTGCCGCGCACGCTCTGGCAGCTGATTCGTCAACCAGGTCACGTCACGAGGGAGTATCTGCGCGGCCGGCGCGAGCGGTTCACACGCCCGATTCGCCTCTACATCGTCATCAGCGCCATATCGATTGCCGCCATGTCGACGATCGGAGTGATGGACCTCAGCAACCTCCTCAAAGACACGAGCAGCGAAGATCTCGAGCTCCTGGAGCAGATGTTCGGCATCGAGGACGCCTCGAACCCGGTGTTTCTCGAGCGCTTCAACCGGCGCGTCAACACTGTCTTTCCCATCCTGAATCTCGTCAGCCCGCTGGCGTTTGCGATCGTTCTCAAGCTTCTGTATTGGCGCCGCCATCTGCACGAGCATCTCGTGTTGAGCTTCCACTTCACCACGGTGATGGTGGCCGTCTCGTCCATCCTGGTCATACCGATGCCATCTGTTCTTCTGGTGGCGGGACTCGTGGCGCTGGCAGTCGGATGCTGCGGCTATCTCGTCCTGGCACTGGCACGGGTCTACGGCACGCGCGGAGCACACCTCGCCGTGCGAACCGGCCTACTGATGATCGGAGTGGTGATCGTGACTCAGCTGATCTCCGCCGCCACGTTCATGATCGTTCTCAGCAACCTCTGACGACTGTCGGCGGCGGGCTCAGGTGTCACCAGTACAGGCGGCCAGATGGCCATCCGGTCTGATGAGCAACGCCTGGCCGGGCTGGAGTCCGAGTCGTGCTGCCAGGTCTCGAGAGCGCGGAAGGGTGTCGATCTCGACCAAGTCGACGGGCGCTAGACCCCAGTGCGAGGCTTGGCCTCGAAGAGCGCCCTCCATCGATGAGTCGATTCGGTAGCCAAGCACCGTAAGCCCGAGGCCAAATCGGGTGCGCAGCCGGTCACCATGGCCGTCACCTTTGTCCCAGTCGGGACAGAGAGCGCCCAGGACAGGCCCTCCCGAGGTCGGATCTCGAGTTGAAGCCGTCAGGGGTGAACGTTCGTAGGAGTACGGCTCTGCCAGCTTTCCCGAGTCCACCCGGCTCGAGGCGTGCCGATCGGTCAACGCATCCTCCAGGATCTGCCGACGTCGGGAATGGCCCTCTGCGGTTCTCGGTACCAGGAACTCCATCGTCCTGCCGGTCACTCGCAGATTTTCGTCGGCTGCAGCTTCCCGTTCTACGCGGTAGGTGTCGAGCAGGTCCGAAGTGGCCCATCCCTCGAAGACCCAGCCCAGCTTCCACGCGAGGTTCTCGGCGTCCTGGATCCCGGAGTTGAGGCCCCGCGCCCCGAAAGGAGCCATCAGGTGAGCAGCATCCCCGACCAGGAAACACCGCCCTTCGGAGAATCGCTCGGCTCGACGTTGATGGAAACGATAAGACGAGACCCAGACGAGCTCGTAGTCTCGATCACCGGTGACCTGCCGGATTCGACGATCGAGAGCCCCTGAACGCTGTTCGTCGTCGAGATCGAACGTTGCAGGGACCTGCCAGTCGATGCGCCAGACCGAGTCCGGTTGCGGGTGCACGAGGACCTGTCGACCGGGATTCCACTCGGGGTCGAAGAAGAAGCGCCGCTCGAGAGCAAAGTCGAGCTCGGCTCGAATGTCGGCGATCAGAAACCGATCGTCGAAGCTGTAGCCCTCGAAGGTGATGCCGAGCTCCTTGCGGACGCTGCTGCGCGCTCCGTCCGCTGCCACCAGATAGCGGCCCGCAACGTCTCGTACCCGCGGTGCGCGCTCGTCGCCGACGCGTTCTCGAACATCAACGACCACCTCGTCTTCCGACTGTCTTACCGACACGACCTCACATCCGTAGCGCAGCTCGATCAGAGGCTCGGCGAGGGCTTTGGCCTCGAGAATCTCCTCGGTCGCGGTTTGCGGAATGTTGATGAACGGCGGGAAAGCCTCTTGGCCTGCCTCGGAGAAAGTCGTCT
>JANQPS010000414.1 GCA_028285365.1 Thermoanaerobaculia bacterium
CGAAGGCCCGGAACCACCGCGGTCGTCTTGGCGACCCTCATCCTCGGAATTGGCCTCAACTCCGCGGTCTTCAGCGTGCTCAACAGCGTCCTCCTCAAACCGATGGCGGTCTCCGACTCCAGTTCCCTGGTGAAGGTCTTCACGCACGTTCCCAACGGTTTCCTACCGGAAGAGCCCATGGCATTCCCCGACGTGGTCGATCTCAGACGCAGCGAGCTCGTCGACGATGTCGCGGTCCAGGCGATGACCTTCGTCGCCCTGTCGAGAGATGACGGCCCTGCCGAGATTGTCGTCGCCGAAATGGCTTCCGACAACTTGTTCGAGACCCTGGGTGTTCGGCCTCGACTCGGGCGTCTGTTCGCCTCGTCTGGCACCGCAGGTGATGCCCCACTCCGAGGCAACGAGGGCGACGTCGCGATCGTCAGCCATCAGGCCTGGGAGCGCCGCTTCTCAGGCGCAGACGATGTTCTCGGATCGGTGGTGAGACTCAACGGCCACCCGCTCGAGATCGTCGGCGTTGCACCGGCTGGATTTCGAGGCGTTGCTCGTGGACTCGATCCGGAATTCTGGGTCCCTGTCAACACCGCGCTTCGCGTTGGCCTCAGTCCCAGCACGAACTCCGGCCCGACGACCGCAGACTCTCTCTTCGACGACCGCTCGCGGCGCTCCTTCTGGGTGGTAGGGCGACTGGCCGAAGGTGCGTCCGTGCAACAGGCCACTGCCGATCTCGACCGGGTCGCGACAGCGCTGCAGCAGGAGTATCCCGACAGCAACGAAAACCGCGAAGTTCGCGTGATTCCCTACGACAAGGTCAAGGTGGTGCCGTCGATCGACACCAGCCTGAACACAGCGACGTGGGTGCTGCTCGGAGTCGTCTTTCTGGTATTGCTCATCGCCGCGACCAATCTCGCCAACGTGCTCTTGGCAAGAGCCATAGGACGTCGCGGAGAGATGGCCACCCGTTTGTCGATGGGCGCGAGCCGACTGCGCATCGTCAGGCAACTCCTCATCGAGAGCCTCGTTCTCGGAGCCATCGGAGCGGCGGGCGGCCTGGTCGTCGCGTTCGCCGCGAGCGAAGCGGTGAGCCGCTTTCGGCTCCAGCTCATGGTACCCCTGCAGTTCAACGTCGACCTCGACGCCAGGGTCGTCTTGTTCACGGTCGGTGTAGCGCTCTTCACGTCCATCATCTTCGGCATCGCACCCGCGATCGACGCCTCGCGAACGAACCTGCTCGAGACGATGAAAGAGTCCTCGCGCGGCAACGCCAGGAAGCTGCGCCTGCAAAGCGCACTCGTCACCGTCCAGGTGGCCTTCTCGGTAGTGCTCCTGATCTTCGCCGGACTGGCGACCCGGAGCATCATCAACGCGGCCACCATCGACACCGGATTTGTCTCCGAGGGTGTCGCCGGACTGATTCTCAGCCCGAGAAGTCAGGGTTACGACCGGGACGAGGGCAAGGTCTTCTACGACCGTCTTCTGGAGGGACTTCGCGCGACTCCGGGTATCGAGTCGGTCAGCATGGCAAGCCACGTCCCGCTCAACATGACGATCAACACCTCCGACATGGTTCCGGCCAGTCGCGCCGGTGAAGACACCGAGACCTGGCCCGAGGTCGACAACGCAAACGTCGACGAGAAGTACTTCGACGTCATGGGCATCCCCGTCTTGCGCGGCCGCGCCTTCGAGCTGGCCGATCGCGAACGAGGCTCTCGGAGCCTGATCATCAACCAGACTCTCGCAGAGCAGTTCTGGCCCGACGGCGACGCTCTCGGCCAGCGCGTGTTCGACACGACGCCTGACTCGGAGCCATGGGAAGTGGTCGGGGTGGTCGCCAACGGCAAGTACCGGACTCTCGGCGAAGAGCCGCGACCGTTCGCCTACTACCCGCTCAGCACATCGCCTGGCATGACCGCGATCATCGCCAAGTTCTCGAGGCCCGACCAGGCCTCTGCGGTGCCTGTCGTACAAGCGGTCCGTGACCTCGACCCGGACATGGCCGTGACCGGCAACGGCACTCTCGAAGAGATGACGAGCATCAGCCTGATCGTGCCGAAGGCGGCCGTCTCGCTCTTTGGCGCACTCGGGCTCATCGGACTGTTGCTCTCGGCAATTGGCCTCTTCGGAGTGCTCGCCTACAGCGTCACCCAGCGAACCCACGAGATCGGACTCCGGGTGGCAGTCGGGGCCACCGGGGGTGACGTCCTACAACTCGTGGCTCGTCGCGGAGTGATTCTCGCGCTGATCGGAATCGGCGTAGGTAGCGCCATCGCCTTTGCGTCGAGCCGGTTCTTGAGTGCCATGCTCTACGGCATCTCCGCCACCGACGGTGTTTCGTTCTTCGGAGGCGCCGCGCTTCTCCTCATCGTGGCCGTCGTGGCGAGCATCGCACCCGCGCGCGCGGCTCTCAGGGTGAGCCCAACGGAAGCTCTCAGGTACGAGTAGGCCCACCTGATACTCACAGTCTCCGAGACTCTCCAGCCCACCTCTTCGCGACGTGCGGAGTGGCCTGTATGCTCCGCCCGGAGAACAGACGTCAACGCAGCGAGCCAACCTCGAGGCGAAGGGGCAAGCGCTCGAGCGCTACCGTGCGCCTCCAGACGATGTGTCAGTTCGAGTCAACCAGCCGGGGAGCATCCATCATGTCCAGTTTCGAGAAACGCTACCTGAACCCTGATCGCGGCTTCACGCATGTCGTCGAGGTTCGCGGCGACCACAGAACGATCTACGTCTCAGGCCAGATCGGCTGGGTGCCTGGTGCAGAAGAGCCCGCCATCGGACTGCCTGAGCAAGCAGATCAGGCGTTTGCGAATCTCGCGCGCCACCTCTCGGATGCTGGAGCATCCGCCGACGACGTCATCAAGCTCACCGTCTACGTCAAGGATCTCGACCCCACCAAGATCCGCGCGATAGCAGGCGCGCAGAAGAAGGAGCTTCCGACCAGCAAGCTACCTGCGGCGACGTGGGTCGGCGTCACGAGTCTGGTCCACCCCGACCTGCTCGTCGAGGTAGAGGCCATCGCCACCGTGGCCTCCGACGCCTGAGTGCCGCCGGCCTGCGCCCGCCCCCTCTAGAACGGGGCGCTGAGACAGCCCAGGCTGTTGACCGTCTCCGGTCAGCGGGTCGCTGGTCGTGACCGATAGCGTTCGTAGAGCGCCTTGTGTCGGTTCTCGACGCCCACGTCGCGACCGGCAACGAGGACCCGCACGACCTGACCCGTGAAATCGAGCGGATCGCCATCAACGACGATCAGGTTGGCCAGCTTGCCCTTCTCCAGGGTTCCGATCTGATCAGCGACCCCGAGCATCTCCGCAGGGTTTCGAGTGAGCGCCATGATGGCAGCACTCTTCGGAAGCCCGTATCCCACGGCAAATCCGGCTTCGAAAGGCAGAGTCCGGGAATCGTGTGGCCCTCCCGGGCCACCCCCTCCGCCAGCGCCACTGGCAAAACCGATCTTGACGCCGGCGGCGTGCAGCTCGGCGGCGGACTTGTAGGCTCGATCGTAGTCATCGTCGTTCTGAGGCGGTGTCGCCCCGGTGAATCCCAGGATCACGGGAACGTTCTCCTCGGCGAGCTCGGCCTTGAGCTTCCACGAGTCCCGACCTCCCGCGAGGACCCAATCGAGCTGACGACGCTGGGCAAAACTCATCGCCGCCTCGATGTCGGCTTTGCTGTTGGCCATGATCACGACCTTCATGCCGCCGTCGAGAACCTTCGAGAGCCACTCCAGCTTCTGATTGCGCTCGGCCCGATCCGAGCCGCTGGAAGCAGCCTGCTTGTAGTGCTCGGCCGCATCGAACCAGTCTTCGAGCTCGCCGATCGCCTCGTCGGCGTCTTTTTTGGCCTCGGCGTAGGGAGCCGTTTTGACCGAGAACGTGGCGAAGTCGAAGGTTCGCGTTCTGATCGCAGGCCAGTTGATCACCAGGGCCGCGGACGGGTCGAGAGCCATCTCTTCGACTGTCCAGCCGTCCATGTGCACCAATGCCGCCCGCCCCAGAATCACCCCAGGAGATCCGCCTCCGCGACCGGCTGACGGCGCTACCAGCGAGTGGGTCACACCATTCGCCCGCGTGACTGGAATCACTTCACTGGCCGGATGAATGGCTGTCGCAGCCGTCAGGTGGGGGTTGTAGCGCCCCATCTCGGTCGTGTCGACAGTCGCCGAGATCGCGCCGATCTCTTGAAGGCCAACCTGGCTCAGCGCGTCGATGAAACCAGGATAGACATTCAGGCCAGACGCATCGATGCGCTCCGCGCCCGCCGGGATGGCCACGTTCGGGCCAACCTCCGCGATGATCGCACCGTCGACGACGAGAACGCCTTCGAATGGCTCCGCAGCCGCTCCGTGAATCGTCCCACCGACGATCGCCACGCTCTGGGCACCGACGGCGCCCGGCAGCGCTAGGGCCACCACGGCGCACAGGCACACTAGGATCACAACGACAGGCACGCCCCGGGTTCGCTGAGTTCTAGTCATCAGTGGTGCTCCCTGCAGGTGTACTGGTGGGTGTTCCAGTCAGATCCGTACGAGCCGCCGGAGACCCACGCCGCGGGCGCACTGGTGGTGACTGGAGTCACTGGCGTGACGGTCGGCGGTCCCCCCTCATCGGGCTCAGTCGGCTCGCCTTCCTCTTCACCGAGGAGTTTGCGTTCGATCTCGCTGATGAGAGCTTGGCGCTCGCGATCTTCGGCGATGTCGAAGTAGAGGTCACCGTCGACGAACGTCTTCTGCGCGACCGCGTAGACGCTCAACGGATGGTCATCGTAGAGGACGAAGTCCGCGTCTTTTCCGACGTCGATCGACCCGACCCACTCGTCGATGCCCAACTGTATGGCCGGATTTAGGGTCACGAGACGCAGCGCCTCGTTTTCGTCGGGTCCGCCAAAACGCATCGACTTGGCGGCCTCCTGATTGAGGTGACGAATCTCTTCGGCGCTGTCGGAGTTGATCGACACGAGAATGCCGCGCTCGGTCATGAGTGCAGCGTTGTAGGGGATGGCGTCGTAAGCCTCCACCTTGTAGCCCCACCAGTCGGAGATCGCCGAGCACGGAGCGGGGGCTTCGACGT
>JANQPS010000192.1 GCA_028285365.1 Thermoanaerobaculia bacterium
TGACGACGCCGTCGTGATCCATCAGCGTTTCGACCGTCCAACGACCATCGGGGATCTCGCTGAGGAGGCGCCTGACCTGCGCATCGGACTGGTCGAAGACCTGCTCCATCGCTCTGCGCACGGTCTTGGCACCGTAGCGCTCGCAAAGGGCCTGATAGCGCTTGACGCCGGCCTTGCAGGCGGCGATCTGCGCTCCGAGATCACCTCGGACGACATCCGGGAAACGGTTGTTGGCCATGATGAAGTCGTGCATGGTCTGGTTGATCTGGCCACCTTCGTACAGCTTGAGGTGGGGAAAGAGCATGCCTTCCTGAATGACGTCGACCGAGTCTGGACACCAGCCGCCGGGTGTCTTTCCGCCAATGTCCGCCCAGTGCGCGGTATTGGCGGCAAACGCCTGGAGCTCACCGTCGTAGAAGATCGGCATGTAGATCGACGTATCAGAGATGTGCGTGCCTGTGCTGTACGGGTCGTTGGCGATGAGGACGTCGTCCTCCGAGAAGCCGTCGACTCCGTGGCGTTCGACGCCCTTTTGGATCGTGAGCGACAGGCAGGGGAGGAAGAGCGGCAGGCTGGCCCCCTGAGCCATCATCTCACCTTGCGGGGTCAACAGAGCGACTGCAAAGTCCTGGATCTCGTAGATCAGCGGGTTGTATGCCGTCTTGATGATGGAGATATGCATCTCCTCGGCCGCAGCAACGAGTGCGCTGCGAATCACCTGAGTGGTGATCGGGTCGACGGCGGAGGTCGCCGCGCTGGTGGCTTCCTCGGGGGTGCTCAAGGCAACGTCGGTCATGACTGGACCTCGCTTAGGAGTTCTCGCTGAGGATGAGGTTTCCGAGGCGATCGACCTCGAACTTCTGGCCTGGCAAGACGATGGTCGTCGAGCTCCACTCCTCGATGATGGCGGGACCGGCCGCGCCGGCCCCGGCCGCGAGGCGAGGACGCTCGTACGTCGAGGTCTCGACCCATCCGTGGCCCTCGAAGTAGACCTGTCTGGAGCCGGCGGGTTCGGTGTCGCCGGTCTGCTGGTCGAGCTCGGCGAGACGTGGCTTGGCCACGGAGCAGGTGGCGGTGGCCCTGAAGTTCACCAGTTCGGTCGGGTGGCCCGGGGTCGAATGGCCGTAGGTTTGTTCGTGCAGGGTTTCGAAGCGTTCACCGAGTGTGCTCTTGCCCCCTCGTGCGAGCTCGTCCAAAGACGGAATCGGGACCCTGACCGTGTGCTCCTGGCCGTCGTAGCGCATATCGACGATCCACTCGACCGTTGCGTTGGCCGGGTCGACACCGGTGCCGCCGAGCCTCTCTCGACACTCGCTCTCGAGTTGCCGGAGCTGTTCGATCAGCTGCTCGGTCGTGATCGACTCGGTTGGTGTCACGCGAGTGAGCACCGCGTCCTCGCGGTAGTCGGAGTGGAGGATCCCCCACGCCGAGAAGACCGCGGGGTCGGGCGGGATGATGGCGCGCCGAATACCCAGGTCGCGAGCGATCGGGCCGGCAAACAGGCCTCCACCTCCTCCGTAGCACAAGAGAGCCATCTCTCGTGGATCGTGTCCTCGCTCGATCGTCACGCGCCTGATGGCGTGAATCATGTTGGTGTCTGCGATGTGGGCGATGCCGTGCGCAGCGCGCTCGAGATCGAGGCCGAGAGGTTCAGCAATCCGATCGCGAATAGCGTCTCGAGCCGCGTCGACGTCGAGCTGCATGCGCGAACCGAGGAAGTTCTTCGGGTTGATTCTGCCGAGCACGACGTGCGCGTCCGTCACAGTGGGTTCGGTTCCGCCACGCCCGAAACAAACCGGACCAGGATCCGCCTCCGCACTCTGCGGGCCAACGCGAAAGGCGCCAGCATCGTCGATCCAGGCGATCGAGCCTCCGCCGGCTCCCACCGACTCGACGTCGAT
>JANQPS010000415.1 GCA_028285365.1 Thermoanaerobaculia bacterium
GGGAGGCACCATCGACAATGGTCGGGTGGTCGAGCGCGAGTATGACGCGGCGCGGTGTACGTCGCGGGTCTACACGCACTGGATCCCGGGGTTCCAGAAGGGGCTCGAGCTGGCGCTCTCCAAGGACGATCCCGACGAGCGCAAGATGATCCTCTACGGTAGTCACTTCACTCGCACGTTGTGGGCCATGACCTACTCCGGCCAGAGCCAGGCGCAATGTTGGGAATGCATGCGCGTCTGTCCGGTGGGAGCCGAGCGGCGGCAGAAGCAGTGATCACCTGAGGCCGGCGACGATTCATACGGAACGAGGGTCTAGAGAATGAGCGGTTTCTACTACGTCGATCCCGAGACCTACGAAGCCCACAAGAACGACGTCTTGCGGCTGAGCAACTCGGTGCAGATCAACATCCAGGAGCATCTCCCGGCTGGCCAGCGTCGCCGCGGTCTCTCAGATCGAGAGATCGGTGAAGAGCTGGGTCTCGACGAGCACGTGGTGCGCGAGATCCGAGTGGTAGCGGAGCGCGATCACTACGATCTCGACGAGTGGCAAAAGGCCATCGACTTCAAGGACAAGGCGTGTCGCGCCTTTTCGGAGCAAGGGCTGTCTTACGTGTTCAAGCAGCGCAAACAGCAGGAGTAGCGCACTCGACTGCGGAGACGGCGTGGAGTCGACGGAGTTCACCTCGAGAGCAGACTGTCGCGGCCCTACAGCCTGCCGTGCGCTCAGGGAGTCAGGAGCCGATGTCCCGAGTGGGCGCCGCACTCACGGCGGCCGGGTCCGTGACTCAAGCTCTCACCCACAGCCGTCCAATCTCGTCGAGGTGACACCATGAACGAAACGACCCAGCGCAAAGCGTTGCAGATCTCCCAAACCGCCTTCGGCGCCATCGTTCTCTTCCTCTATCCACTGGGTCTCGTCTGGCTTTCCCGCTGGGTGCGGCACCAAGGTGAAGGGAGCTACTACCCCGAGATGATCGCCGGCGTCCATTTTGTCCTCGGAGTGTTCCTGATCGGGACCGCGAGAAGCCCGAAGAGCATCGGAGCCTGATCTCCTTCACCGTGTGGTCGAGCGTCGGTTCACGCCGGCCTCATGGCGAGGCGCTCGGCGACCATCACGAGACCGGGCACCTCGTCGGCGACGTGCCGGTGCTGATTCTCGTAGCCGTGGTGCTGGGAATCCTCGCACCCAAGCGGGAGAACGAGGTGGCCAGCCAAGTCTGAGGAGCTGTCAAGGGCTCTTAGGTCATCTCGCCTTCCCGATAGGAACGATCGGGAGATCGACATGCGAAGGTGTATCGGCACCGCGATGAAGCGTGAGGGTCGGAATGCGCACCCCAGGCGCAGAAGGGTCGTTGTCGGGCGCAAGCTCCGGGTGTAGTTCGAAGGTTGGCCAGTCAGCGGCGGCGATGCTCAGCCGAATGCGGTGGCCGCGCCGGAAAACCCATGAGATCGGTTGCAGATCGGTGACGACTTCGACCACGGCGCCATCGGCGAAAACTCTGTCGGTGTAGTCGGCCCTCTTGAAGCCGTGCCAGGGTAGGTCGGGTTTCAGGTCCATCCCCTCACCGCCGTCGATCAACTCGTCGTCGTCGACCAGGGTGTTGAATCCGACGCGAAGCGGGTGCTCGGAGACCAGAATCGATTCTCCCTCCGGATCGACGTCTTCGAGATAGAAGAACAGGTCCCCGTAATCTTCCGTAGACGACACCCAGACTCTAACCAACGGGTGACCCGTGACCTCGGTGTCGTCTTCGAGCGGCTCACTGGTGAAGACCAGAGCCTGGTCTGCCGAATCCGTTCTGAAGGGAGCCGTCTCGGGGACCCCGATCATCTGCTGGCGGTTCCTGAAGAACGTCTTGGGTCCATACCGTTGATCCTTGGACTCCGCAAAGACGAGCCCTGAAAGGTCGAGAACCGGCCCCCAGCCGGAGTTGTGGGTCAGGTCGGCCAGGTACCGATCTTGCCCACTCTCGGTCGGTGCCGACGTGGTCAAGGCGTTGCCCTCCGCCACATAGAAGCGTCGACGCTCCTCTCTCTCGAGCGGCCACTCGTCTTCTGCCCGCCACCCGCCTCCGTGGAAGACGAAGATGTGGACCGGGGCCTCCCGGTCGACACCGTTGTCGATTCCCTTCAAGTAGCGGTCGTACCACTTGAGATGCTCGCTCAGCATGGCGTCGAGGTCGCGACCGGTATACCGGTTCGGGACTCCCAGAGTCTCCGCCGCCTGGGGTGACAACCCTTGGTGGTACATCGGGAAGACGCTCACGCGAGAGGGGTTCGTTGCCTCGAGCGTCGCATGGATCTGCAGCGAGCTGCGTGCAAACGCGTCCCACCAGCCTGCAATGTTGTAGATCGCAACGCCCGACCGGGCGACGTCCGGCAAGAGTCCGAAGTACACCCGCGAAGCGTTGGGGGTGGGTCCCACCAGGCTCGAGTAGTCCCTGAAGATCTGTGCCTCGACGATGGCGGACGTGTCGAGATTCCCTGGCGCACCGTCGGGGTGCAGCACATGCTCCATGGTGGCATTGAAGTAGTGGTGGTCTGACCGCACCGAACCGTCCGCGTACTCCGGTGGCGACTTTGGATCGATCGGCCAGGCGTACTCGTCCGTGAATAGACCGTTACCGTTCTTGTCGACGGGAAACTCGTCGAGCAGTTCGCCGTCCCCATCCTCGTCGACCACGGGCGGGGCCGGAGCCAGAGTCATGTTCGTCTCGTCACCGGTTGGAATGCGATTGTGCGCGCTGGTAACGTCGATGTCGTCCCAGACCTCGAGAAAAGCGCCGCTGTAGACCCCGCCAGGTCGTAGGGCAAAGCGGTCGAAGCCGACGACGGTCGGAATGATGGCCTTGAGCGCCTCGGGTCGCGTTGACGCCGTTGCCAACTGGCTCCATCCGACGAACGAGCCTCCGCGCATTCCGACGTTGCCGTCGCTCCACGGCTGCTCGGCGATCCAATCGATGAGCTCGCCGCCGTCGAGGATCTGCTCGTCCGGGGCTCCCTTGAAGCCATAAGAGGCCCCAGTCCCCCGCATGTCGGCCGAAACGTAGGCGTAGCCATGTTCGAGAAAAAACTCCCGCGTCGGCGGTATCGAGACCTCACCGGTTCGAGGGTCCAGGAAGGAACGTTGGTAAGGCGTGTATT
>JANQPS010000209.1 GCA_028285365.1 Thermoanaerobaculia bacterium
GCGTGTTGACGCCATGAAACAGGCTCTCGATGGCAACGACGTCGGGCTGGTATTGGATGACCAGTCGGTTGATCTCGTCGTTGAGCCTGGCGAGTCGTACGGGCAACTCGTCAGCGGGTGCCAGCTTGATGCGTCCATCAGCGATCGGACGCATCGACGATCCCTCGCGACGAATCACTCCGTAGCCCGTGAATCGGCTGCCGGGATCGATGCCCAGAACGATCACCTGAGGCTCGCCTCGAAAGCGGTTGCCACGACCCGCCTCCGTTCCGGACTCGGCTTCATGCCGGAGAACTGGCCGATGAATCGACGTTGGACCAGACGTTCTGAACGTCGTCGTGGTCTTCGAGTACGTCGATGAGATGGAGCACGGCTGCCTCCTGGTCGCCGGCGACCTGCACCGTGTTCTGCGGGATCATGGCGATCTCTTTGACAGCGATGTCGAGCTCGGCACGTCGTTCGAGCTCGTCGCGCACGCTCTGATAGTGGTCGAGGCTGGTGATGATCTGGTAGCCCGCGTCTTCGACGGCAAAGTCTTCAGGATCGAGCTCGGTAGCCAGGTCCAGAAAGGCCTCCTCGTCCATCTGGTCGCGCTCGATCATGAAGAGACCGCGACGATCGAACATCCAGCCAACGCAGCCAGTCTCGCCCAGGTTGCCACCGTTCTTTCCGAAGAGGTTGCGTATCTCGGAAACCGTTCGGTTGCGGTTGTCGCTGACCGCCTCGACGAAGATCGCGACCCCGTGAGGGCCGTAGCCCTCGTAGCTCAACTCCTCGAAGCTGACCCCTTCGAGCTCACCCGTTCCCTTTTTGATGGCGCGCTCGATGTTGTCGTTGGGCATGTTGGCGGCGCGGCCTTCGGTGATCGCGTTACGCAGGCGTGGGTTCCCGGCAGGGTCACCCCCGCCGAGTCGTGCCGCAACCGTGATCTCCTTGAGGATTCGCGTGAACAGCTTGCTCCTCTTGGCGTCGGTCGCTGCCTTCTTGTGTTTGATCTGGCTCCACTTGTTGTGGCCCGCCATGCTCGCTCGCCCTCCGGTTTCTGCCTCGTCGGGGCGCCAAGAGTCGCCCTCGACTTCCAGGCAGATTCTACGGTCTCGAAGAGCCACTGCCCGAGACGACCTCGGGCGACCCCAGACGAGCGCGAGAGTAGACATCGAGAGAGCAGAAGTGGTGAGTCGGGGTCGAGAGTGGAGGTATTGTCTCGCCTTCGCGAGGCCACGAAGGCGATCGCGTAGTCAATAGAGGGTCGACGGCAGGTGAGCGAGCGGGAGGCCAGAGATCGGGAGGCCAGAGGGCCCAGTCGGACCGATGAGATCCTGGGGCGACTCGAAGTCTGGGGACAAAAGCTGGGACTCGAGCGCATCAAGGCCGTCCTGTCGTCTCTCGGTGGACCACACCTGCGAGTTCCAGTGGTGCTGATCGCCGGTACGAACGGCAAGGGTTCGACATCGGCTCTGCTCGCGTCGATACTCAAGGCTGCCGGCTATCGCACCGGTCTCTATACCTCGCCGCACCTCGAGTCCGTCCTCGAGCGGATACGCCTGGACGGTCGTTCCATTGCAGACGAAGACCTAGGCGATCTCCTGGAGCGGATTCTCGAGGCCAGCGAAGACGGTGGGCCACCTCCGACATACTTCGAGTCGTTGACCGCTGCCGCGCTTCTCTACTTCGAGGACCAGCAAGTCGACGTCGCGGTCATGGAGGTGGGGCTAGGGGGGCGTTTGGATGCGACCAACGCCTGCGAGCCTCTCTTGTCGCTCGTGACTCCGATCGCTCACGATCATCAGGAGCACCTAGGCAATACGTTGGCGCTCATCGCGAGGGAGAAGGCGGGCATCATGCGAGCGGGTCGGCCTGCCCTGGTGTGGCAGCGGGGGCGGCCGCAGGTGCGCGCGGTGCTCGAGGCCGAGGCGGAAGCAAGAGAGGCCTGCTTCCTGGATGGCAGTGCTGACGTTCGGATTCGTCGCCACGACTCCTCGACGATTCGGCTGACGACTCCCAAGGCGGCGTATCACTTGACGAGCGCGCTGCGCGGGCGACATCAGCACGGCAACGTCGCTCTAGCGGTTCGGGCTGCCGAGGTTCTGGCTGATTCGGGTTTCGAGCGTGTCGATCAAGAGTCGATCGAGACCGGTGTCGGGACCTGTCGATGGCCAGGCCGGCTGGAGACAGTCTTGCTGCCAGACGGTCGAGACGTGCTACTCGATGGGGCGCACAACCTCGCGGGTGCGCGAGCGCTCGTCGAGGCCCTGTTGGAGCTGCGCGCCGAGCAGGAAGCCGAGGGTGGTTTCACTCTGCTCTACGGCTCGTTGCGGGGCAAGCGCGCTCAGCGCGTTCTGCCACTGCTCGCCGTTCACACCGATTCCTGGATCCTGACGCAGCCCAGCAGCGACCGTGCGCTTCCGGCGACGGAGCTCGTCGACTTTCTGGACGATTCGTCGAGAGCGGAGATCGTCGCTGATCCCGCCGAGGCGCTCGATCGGGCACTCGAGAGTCCCGGTCGTCGGCTTCTGGTGTGCGGATCGCTGTACCTGGTCGGTGAAGTGCGCGGGCTCTTGAGAGCGCGCTACGGCCTCCCCGAACGAGCCGATCGCGTCGTCCTCGGGTGAAGCAGGCAAACGCTCGAGAGTTGTCGCGGCGTCTGCCTGGAGCTCACTCGGCTTCGATCTTCTCGACCCTGGGCTCGTGGCGTCCGCCGTCGAATGGCGCGGTGAGGAAAGTCTCGAGGAGGGCGGCGGCCAGCTCGTCTCCGATCACCCGGGCGCCTAGACAGAGGACGTTGGCATCGTTGTGGGATCGCGCCATCCCTGCCGTATAGAGGTCGGTGCAGTTGACCGCCCGCACCCCTCGGTGGCGGTTCGCACTCATGGCCATTCCCACACCCGTCCCACACACCAGGAGGCCGCGCTCGGCGTCTCCAGATCCAACCCGAGCCGACAGCTCGTGTGCAATGTCCGGATAGTCGGCCTTGCCTCCGGCCTCGACACCGAGATCGTCGACTTCGTGTCCCTGCTCGCGCAGGCTTTCAGCGAGTCGATCTTTCAGATCGACACCGGCATGGTCAGCACCGACGGCTATGCGCATCGCGGACTCCCGATCACGTTGGGGTGAGCTGTTCGAACATCGATTCGTTGCGACCAGAATCGCCTGATGTGGCTTTGGGGGAGGAGCCCGAGCGAGGTCGAGTCAGTCTAGCAACGACGAGGCGCTTGCGACGAGGGAAGCCCACGCCGAAGGCCTGTCTTCAGGCGTGCGGCCGAGGAGCTGTCTGGCTGTCTCAGACGTTGCCGAGGTCGACTGTCGTCGAGAGGCCTATGCGACAATCGCGGCACGTCGGGCGCACGGTGGTCGGATGATGCCGAGCTCGATTTCGAAGGTGGACGAACGAGCCAAACCAGCCGAGAGAACCGAGAGAGCCGGGAGAGTCGAGAGAGCCGTGCGAAGAACGAACGACTCGGACGAGCCCTGGACCGCCGGGCGCTTCTCTTGCTCCCTCCTCGTCCTGGCCTGCGCGCTGACCCTCGCGTGCGGCAATGCAGATCCTGCTCGACAGGCGCTCGCGAGCGTCGAGGGCGGACTCCTACCGGCCGTGGTCGTCGAGGGGCGGAGCCTCGGGCCCTGGTCTTTGGCCGAACGGATGAACCACTATGGAGTGGCAGCGGCCAGCATTGCGGTGATCGACGACGGTGAGCTGCTTTGGAGCCGCACCTATGAGCTCTCCCACGGGGTGGGCGAACGGGCGCTCTGCAGCTCGGACGGGGAGGCGCGGCTGGTGGCTCCTGGGCTTTCGCGGGTGGTCCTCGGACCGGCCATCATGTTGCTGGTGCAGCGCGAGCTCGTTGCGCTGGAGAGACGATCGCCGAGCCGATCGTCCAGCTCCAC
>JANQPS010000222.1 GCA_028285365.1 Thermoanaerobaculia bacterium
GTCCCGCGAGTGCGGTTCCCATGCCCTGGTTGGCTCGCAAACCGGTCATTCTCAGCGCCGGCACCATGGTCGCAGCGAGCGCACAGATCAGACACACGACGAGCGTGAGCAGCACGACCGCTGAGTCGATCTCGATTCCACCGAGTCTCGGTAGCTCGGTCGGCACAACTCGAAGAAGGGCCGAGAGTCCCCCGCGTGCCACCAGGAGGGCCACCGCCGCGCCAGCCAACGCCAGGACGGCACTCTCGACGAGGAGCAGTCTGACTAGGCGCTTCTGTCCGCTACCCAGCGCCGCGCGAATACTCAGCTCCCGAGACCGACGCGCCAGCCTGACGAGTAGGAGCCCACCGACGTTGACGCAGGCGATCAAGAGCACCGTCAATGCCGCACACGTCAGAGTCAGCAAGGCCGGCGAGATGTGGGCGACCAGATCACGGTGGAGGGGCACAGCGCGAATGCGGGTACCGGCGTTCTGGTTGACCGGAAACTCCTCCCACCATGAAACCTCCAGGGCAGCGAGCTGAGCCGCGGCCTCACCCATGGTCGCGCCTTCGCGCAACCGGGCAATCGTGGCGAGGAACCACGACGTGCGCGGTGCCTGCGCCCAGTCGACCTGGTACGGCAGGTACGCATCGACCGGACGTCCGTAGCCCTGAGTGGGATTGAGCAGCAGTCTGAACCCCTCGGGTAAGACTCCGATGACCTGGCAGGTGCCGAACCCGAACCGGACCGTCTCCCCCACGATGTCGTCGCGACCTCCAAACTGGCTCTGCCAGGTCGAGTGAGCCAACACGACATTGAGTGCAACCGGTGGTTGTCCGTCAGCCGGCGGCGACGGGATAGCGTCTTCGTCGTCGAAGAGCCTCCCAACCACCGCCTTGACGCCCAGCACCTCGTCGAGGTTGGTGGTGATCTGCGCCATGTGAATCTTGCGCGCGCGACCGTCATCACCGATCAGGGATTGATCGAACGTAAATAGCCCGGCCACGTCCTCGAAAGCGTCGAGCTCTCGATAGTCGACCAGATCCGCGGGTGCCGACGGGTAGTGCGTCACTCCCCGGTTCTCCAGGTCCTGCCAAATCGCTACGAGTTGCTCGGCATTGGCGTATGGCAGAGGCGACAGCAGAACACCTCGAGCGACGGTGAAGATGGCCGCGTTGGCCCCCACGCCGAGAGCCAGCAGAACCACGACCATGACCGCAAAACCCGACGAAGAGCCAATACCCCGGATCGCCTGGCGCAAATCCCCAAAGAGCTCAGCCAACGGCGTCCACAATCGATTCGATTCGGACCTGCGACGGTCGAGGCCGTCCTGGAGTTCAGCCGCCCGGGTCACGAGATGGCGCCGCTCACTCTTCTGCAGCCGACGACCCAGCTCGTCCCACGCTTCGACGTGTCTGAGCGCTCTCGAACGAGCCTCCTCCTGAGAGCAGCCAGCCTCCAGGGCTTCGGCGTAGGCCTCTTCGAGGAGGCCCGCGATCTCTTCGACGATCTCGAGTTCTCGCTCGGGCCTCAAGCCGTTCAGCTGGAGATGGTCGCGAACATGCTGGTGCCAGTCGGTACCTCGTGAACTCGAGTGATCAGACATGACCCGGATCCAGGACGTGGCTCATGGCGTCGACGTACTGCTGCCAGTTGCTGCGCTGCTGCTCGAGCGCACGGCGACCTGACCTGGTGATGCTGTAGTAACGCCTCCTGCGCTCGCCCGCGGCCTCCACCCACCGCCCGCGGACGAGGCCTCGCTCCTCGAGGCGCGAAAGCGTGGGATAGAGCGACGAGACCCGGAACACGAGGCGCCCCTGCGAGCGCTCTTCGATGCGCTTGCCGATGTCGTAGCCGTGCCGCGGCTCGTCGTTCACGAGCGCGAGAACGAGCAACTCCATACTGCCTTTCTTGAGTTCTGGGCTGAACATGGGACTCCCTAATTCGTCCTGGCGATATATTTTGTCGAAGTATATAACTCCACGCTTCGTCGACGCCGAAGACGCACACCCTCCGTGGCAAGATAGCGTCATCAAGCCAATCGCAGGGCCAACAGCAGGCCAATCGGAAGGAGTGACGAATGCAACTCTCGAGACTCTTCTTGCTGCTCGTCGTACTCGCAGTGTTGGTATTCGCAGCGCCGGCGCTAGCGAAACACCACGTCAACGGCACCTGGACGCTGACCGTCGATCTAGGTGGACAAGGAGGCGAGGCCACCTTCGAGCTGGAGGAGAAAGAAGACGGCAAGCTGACTGGCACGTACAGCGGGGCCGCGGGTGAGGCCGACGTCAGCGGGACCGTCAAGGGCAACGAGGTCGAGTTCAGCTTCGACTCGCAGTTCGGCGAGGTCAGCTACAAAGGTACGGTCGACGGCGACACGATGTCGGGCACGTGCTCCTACGGCGACGTCGGCGAGGGCACCTTCGAAGGTTCGAAGAAGTCCTGACTGCGCCGCGTTGCGACCGGACGCTGCCGCCTCCTCGAAGCCATGACCCACGTCGAGTTGCTACAGAACATGCCGTTGTTCGGCGGCGTGTCCAAAGAGGCCATCGAGTTCCTGCTCGAGCACATGACCACCATGCGCCTGGCCGCTGGCGAGTCCTTCTTCGCCGAGGAAGAGTCCGGAACGGCGATGTACGTGCTCGAACAGGGAGAGGTGGAACTGGTGAGGAACTGGCGGGACAAACCGCGCCGGCTGGCGGTTCTTGGCGCCGGCGACTGCTTCGGCGAGATGGCGCTGATGGACTTTCAGCGGCGCAGCGCCACCGCCCGCGCGCTCACGGACTGTGAGGCGCTCGAGATCTCGGTGGCGGACCTGCACGGGCTCTACAAGCGAGACCTCGAACAGTTCACAATCATCCAGATGAACATGGGACGGGAAGTGAGTCGTCGCCTGCGCGCCGCCGATGAGCACTGGATTCGCGCCGAGTTCGGAAGAGACCGACCTGCGGACAGGGACTCGGGATTTCTGTCGTGAGAACGATCGCGAGTTGACCGTCCCTGCTATTTCCCTTCGCTGAGCTCATCGGTGGACGAATAGCTCCGGGTTGCGAGTCGCTCGGCGGCGTCGCGGCCAGAC
This sequence comes from Thermoanaerobaculia bacterium, assembly GCA_028285365.1. Classification (GTDB taxonomy): domain Bacteria; phylum Acidobacteriota; class Thermoanaerobaculia; order Multivoradales; family Multivoraceae; genus JANQPS01. The sequence goes on from JANQPS010000222.1 coordinate 3,062, forward strand.
GCCTCACAGCATCTCGAAGGCCAGGGCCGGACTGGGGGGCGACGAACGCTCACGAGACGCCGTGCCGAGGCTCAGCCCGTGCGTGGCCACCAGCTCCAGAGAAAGAAGCAGATCGTGTGAGGGGAACGAGCAGCGAGGTTCGTTGATCCAGGAAGACAACACGCGCCACCCTGGCGCATGACATATCTGGAGAACCACAATGAAACTCGCTTTCCACTATCTCGTTGCCGCCAGTGTCCTCGCCTTGCTCCTGGTCACGGGAGCTCCGTCACTCGCCGACTCCGACGGGCCGAGCCCCGTTCTCATGGTGATCTCGAATCAGGACTTCTACTACCAGGAGTACGGTGACACTCGCCAGTCCCTCGAAGCGGCCGGTCTCGAGGTCGTCGTGGCCGCTGCGACCACTGAGACGTCGACCCCACACGTGCAGCCCGATATCGCCCTCAGCGACGTTCATGCCGAGGACTACTCCGCCGTCGTCTTCGTCGGTGGCTGGGGAATGGCTCAGTATCAGTACGGCTTCGAGGGCACCTACGACAACGCCGCCTACCGTGATGAGCGCGGCGCCGCGATCGTCAACGACCTCATCAACGACTTCGTAGCGCAGGACAAGCACGTCGCAGCAGTCTGCTACGGCGTTTCGGTCCTCGCCTACGCCGAGGTCGACGGATCCAGCCTCCTCGAGGGTAAGACCGTGACCGCCTGGTCCTATACGCTGCCGGCCTTTCATTTCCAAGGCCAGAGCTACTCCGAGCGCACCGTTCCAACGCGCTGGCAGATCGAGTCCCAGGGCGCCAACGTGCTCCTACCCGGTGTGATCGGCGACCCGCAGACGTCGACCGACGACGTCTGGGTCGACGGCAAGATCATCACCGGCGAAAACTGGCACTCGGCGCACGCGCTGGCCAAGGTGTTGGCTCGCGCTCTCGCACAGAGCCGGTAGCTGACGTTCGAGCAAAGCGCAGACACGCCTCGCTCGACCAACCTCTCAAACGAACCCCCGGGGCCGGCCTCGACCGACCCGGGGATTTCGTCGCGGGCGCAGATCACCCGCCTCCAGAGAACTCAGGTCACGGACAGCCGAGGAAAGCTCGCGTGTCCGCAAACGTCTCAAAGAGGCGACCACTCGGGTTGTCGATGACGACCATCTCACCGGTCTCGGTGTCACGGACCGTGATCTCGACCTCGGCATTCGTCGCACCGGCGGCAAACAGCCAGAAACTGTTCTGCGCTGGATCGCTCGAGAAGGCGCAGGCGTCCACCATCTTGACGAAGACCTCGACGTTGCCCTCCTGGAAGCCGTAGAAGCTCACGGACTGATCGGTTTCCGAAGTCACTCCACCGTAAGTCTGAATAACGCCTCCCACCTCCGTGCCCGAGAAGTCCCACGTCCGCACCGAGACCTCGAATCGATCGTCGAGCAGGCAGGCGACCGACACAGCTCGGGCGCAGGTCGAGTCTCCCCGAGCCGAGAAGTCGTCGAAGCCCAAACCAAACACTCCTCCGCCGGGCCTCTCTCCCGAAAACCGGATCGAGAAAATGTCAGCCGCCGGGCGAGTGATCGACCACGGTGTCGAGTTGCGGTCTCCGGTCAGGGGATCACCGTCCTCGATGACCTGGGTGGCCACCACCTCGTTGGCGGCGTTGCGAGCCTCGATCGTGAAGATCTCCGTGCCGTCGATGTCGAGAATGACGCCGCTCGCGTTGGCTGTCGGCGTGTCGTAGAGAACGAGGAGATCGGCAGCGTCGTTGGAGAGGCTGCCGTCGTCGGTGAGGAAAAAGGAGCCCTGATCCTCATCCGGGTTGTCGTTGGGTCTGAAGGCGGTCGTCGGTGAACCGACCTCGGCGAGCACCGGCACGCCGCCACCTTCGAGCTGAAACTCGATGCCGTGCGACGCCAGGAACTGGGTGCTGATCGGCAGTCCATCGACCGGAGTTCCGCCTGGGATGGTTTCGAAGTCGATGACTTGCGCCCCGACGACACCGGCTGTCAGCGAAATCCAGAGAGCCACAGTCGCCACGCCGAGTCGTTTTCGTGTGATCACGTTCTTCCGCAAGGTTGTCCGCCTTCGCCCCGCGTCACATTCGCCTGGTGAACTCAACGCGCCAGACTCGAGACACGACCCGAACTGAGCCCGAGCCGGATCTAGGTGGTCTGGGAAGTGCTCCGTCCAGCCTGGAGCGGCATCAACGCGGCCAGTCACGAGATCCGTGCACTGGTTTCTTGATTCAGGGTGTCTAGCGAGGGTACCGGAAAGCCCGGTCATCGCCAAAATTTTGCCGATAGCTCGCCCTGGTGATCCAACGAGCTCCAACACCGGCAAGAACGGAGTCTGCCGAAACCGACCACACCCTCGATCGTAGTGCAAAGATATGTCGGCAAACACCAAAGGCCCACCTCCGGGCAAGCCCTGGCGAAGCGTCTGGCGACGCTCCCTGATCACCCTCGCGGTTCTCGCGGCTGCAGTCTGGCTCTGGCGCAACCGGCCGATCGACGTCGACGTGGACATGAGCGGACCGGTGGCGGGCTGGGATCACTACGGTGGCGACCTGGGCGGCAGTCGCTACTCACCTCTGACCCAGATCACACCGGCCAACGTGCGTCACCTGGAGCGCGCCTGGACGTACAACACCGGTGACGTCTGGCAAGGCGAAGGTGCCCCCACGGCTTTCGAGAACACACCGATCGTCGTCGACGATACGTTGGTCATCTGCACGCCTTACAACCGCCTGATCGGTCTCGACGCCGAATCTGGCGACGAACGGTGGATCTTCGATCCGGAACTCGATCGCACGGTCAGCTACGCCAACCAGTTCATCTGTCGGGGCATCTCCGCGTGGACGGACCCCTCGGCGGAGGACGAGTCGCGCTGCCGAACCAGGCTGCTGATGGCTACGAACGACTCTCGACTGTGGGCCATAGATGCCGCAACTGGCGATCCTTGCCCGGGGTTCGCGGAGGCGGGATCCATCGACCTGGCTCAGTAC
>JANQPS010000231.1 GCA_028285365.1 Thermoanaerobaculia bacterium
AACCACGACATCAACCCGAGTGACAGCAACTCGAGTGACGGCAACTCGAGTTCCAGCCGTGCGAATGACGGTAACTCGAATGATGGCGACTCGAGTGGCGGCTCCGACCGGCCTCGAGAAGGTCGGTCAAGGTCCCGCCGGTCCGCTCCGGCAGACACCCCCGTAGCCTCGGCCGAGCCGATCATTCCGCCACCACCTCCCGCCCTGCCGTCGCTGCCTCCCCTGCCGCCATCCGGAGGCGGCAACGCTCCCGACGAGTCCTGAGGCGCCTCGTCCCCCGGTCCTCCGGTCCCGCATGGTGGCTCGCAGCACACTCTCTGCGCGAGTCCTGGCATCGTGGCTCCAGCCAGTTCTATGGCGCATTGACATGGGCTATCTCCTTTGGTGACAATGGCCTGGAGGGCAGCGTCCTCCGGTCGTCGCCGGAGCGTGTCCTTGGAGAAGAGCGCCTAGAGAGGCGACGGCAGGAAGGACCCCTGGGCGGTCCAAGTGCCGGGCGAGGTGGGACTCGCCACTATGGAATGGCCCAGAAAGGAGGTGGTCTGGTGCAAGAGTTTTCAACGGGTTCGACAGAGGTGACGTTCCCGTAACGGGACGCAGACACCCTGAGCCTGTGTGGCTCGCCCTGCAACCCGGTTGGCTGAAGAGGCCATTTGCTCGCCCTTTCTGGCTAACCACTTGATTACAAGCAGGTTCCCGGCCTTCTGTCGAAACCTGAATTCACATTGTTGAGCTGATTTGGGCGCCAGGATCCGTCGTAGACGGGTCTGGCGCCCTTTTTGGTGGTCATGCGGGAGTCACGAGAGTTGCGTAAATCCACGAGTCCGATATAGCCTAGCGAGTTCGATCGCTGTCATGATTCGAGTCGCCAAGCCATTAGGGCCCTTGTGACGGGCTATTGCCGAGGGCGGGTTGAGAGCCGCAATCCTCAGTGCCATCACCCGCTCTCTCTGTCGCCCGGACCACTTCATGGAGCTGCCTATGTGTCCCCGCCCCGCCTTCCAGCACCTCCGTTGGCACTACACGTCATCTGGCGCGGTGTCTGCCCCACTTCGCTCCGGTTGCTGAGCCACAGTTCCCACCCAGCGTGGCCTCCACTGCTCGCGGGCCAGCCTCGGCGGACACCTGCCCCTGCTGTTCGAGTCACCCGAGCTACGGTGGCGACAGCAGACAGTGGTCCTGGGCCTGCAAACGGCTGGCCGTTCGAGAAGACGAACTTCATTAAGACGGCAGTGTTGGACGTTGCGACCATGTGACGCTCAAAGTCGCAGGCGGCCCGGCCGTGGCCAGATCATAGCCGAGACGGGTGCCGTACAGAATCCGCAAACTCTTCGTCAAACCAACATTGCTCTGGGTGTGAAAGAGGCATCACATGTCGAATCGCAGACCGTTTCCAGATACAGCTATCGGCGCCTACATCTCAAAGGTCCGCCGCGAGAAGGACATTAAGCAAGAAGATCTTGGCGATATGTCGGGAGTCTCCAAGTTCGTGATCAGCCGCATGGAGTCCAAGGGAGTGGGCATCCAGCTCCGCACGCTTCGCGAGATCATGATCGCCCTAGATCACGATGAATGGGATGTCGCCTGGCACCTCAATCGCGAAGGCGCAAAGGCCTTCGTCGACCGCTACATGCCCCAGCTGTCGGCAGGAGGCGTCGACACTTCTGTAGTCAACCGCCTGTCCAAGGAAAACGATCGGCTTGAGGACCGCATCGCCGAACTCGAAGCCGAGAACGAGCGTCTGAGGCAGCAGGTCACTGAGACCATGCCCGACACTTTCGAGGAGTTCATGACGGGTGTCGCCAAGAGCATGGTGGATATCGGCTTGACCTCAGAGCAGATGGTGGCACTGGGCAAGGTATTCGCTCAGCCTGAGGCGCCGAAGGCCAAGCGAACCAAGAAGGTTTCCAGACGCAAGGCAAGCTGATGCCCAGCAGTAAAGTTGCCCGAAGAAGCAAGCCGTGGCACCAGAAGGAAATCATAGAGAAACGAACGTGGAAAGGCTGGCCGCTCTTCTACGTCGAGGACATACTGCAACCCGATGCTGCATGGGCCGCAAAGGGCGGCCAGCTGCTCAGTGTCTGGCTTGCCTATCACGGCTTCAACAGGTCAGATCTTACGGAGATGATCTGGGGCAAGAAGGGAAACACAGCCACACTCAACGTGGTCTTGTCTCCTGCCCTCACCCATCGATCAGAGTACGCCCTCGAGGCGATCTTCATGATCACCGGCATTAGCCAGGATCAGCTTGTGGGGGAAGAGGAGCTCCAGGAGTACGGCTTCCCCATTACTGAAGAGGATTGAGCGAGAGACACGCATAATCCCTCGAGAACCATCAGGCCTTCAGGAGGAGCATTTCCGGGGCCGAGACGATCCTGTCTCGCTGCCAGAGTCCACCACCACCTGCACGATTGCCGGGAGGAAGCGAGGAGGGTTCACCGCCGACACTCGATCTGTCTCGAGCCATAGATAGAACCAGTCGGCGGTGGTTCTTACAGAGCGAAGCAGCCTCCTTGTTCACCTAGGTCCCCCAAAGCTCTCAGGAGCCGCCACTTCATTGCCGAAGGGCAAGCAGAAATGGCAGGAAGAACCTGCAAAAGCGGCGATGCTTTGCATGAAGCCCCTGCGTTTCCGCCACTGCTTCGAGAGGCGTGACCAGCGGCTACGCCGTGACACGCCGCCCGGCCTGGTCCATCTCCAATCTCTGAGCCTCATTCTAGATACACCCCAGGCATCCCTCCGCAAAGGCCTCTCGGCCCCTGTGTGCTTGCTTGGCTACATGCATGACTGATGTCTCATGATGTGAGCCGCCTCGCTCCGCGAGGACGGCGAGCCAAGACGCCAAACGACAAGTTAGTAAGGCCTCCGGGGATTCACCCCGGCTTTGCGGTTGGACCCAGACGTCGCCTGGAGCGCGGGATCAACTACCCGCCCGTTGCTGGGATTTCCTTGCCGTAGTAGCTGCGCTCGATGGCGGTTTTACTGTCGGGCTTCGAGGGGCGTCCCCACGCCCCGCCTTGGACCGTTCTTTGTCTGAGGGGGATATTCCGAGCGCTTCGTGGAGATCCCATTGTACCACAGCCTTGCCTTTTTCCGCAACTTTGGTAGAGTCGGGAACGGGACGGAAAATGCGACCGGACAAGCCTCGCCTCAAAGGACTGTCGTACCACGCCCGGAATCTCTACCTGAAAGAGCTCGGATACCCGAGCTATTCCGCATACCTGAAGCCCGAATCGTGGAGAGCAAAGAGGCGCCGTGTCTTCGCCAAGCGGAAGGGGCTGTACGAACTGTGTCGAGATCGCGGCGAGCAGGTCCACCACTACACGTACACCGTCCAGAACCTCGGGACACCGAGCACTGCTGGTCTGCGTCTACCGTGCGAGACCTGTCACACAGAGATTGAGTTTGGGTCCAATTCAGAACAAGTTGAGCATTCGCGATGTGCAGATCCGCCTCTGGAAGAAGCTGATGAAGGCTCGACGCCGCTTCAGGAAGGTGGACAGCCGTGGACCGATTGTCAGCGCAGATGGACGCATTCGTCGAGGAGAAAGAAGAGGGGAGCTGTTGAGCGACATTCCCGAGTCATCTGAGAGGGCGGATGTCGAATGCGGGTGTCTCCCCTGCCTGTCTGCAGACGTGCATTGAGTCACATCTGGCCAGCAGAGAACCGGCAGCAGCATGAATCAGGAGACAGAAGCCGCATGCGAGAACTCTCACTCTTCTCCGGTGTCGGTGGCGGCCTACTCGCCACCGCGCACCTCCTCGGATGGGAACCCATCGGATACGTCGAGATCGACGAGTACTGCCGGCGGGTCCTCAGAGCCCGAATCGACGACGGGCTCTTGCCAGACGCTCCCATCGTCACTGACGTGCGTGAGTTCCTGGAGTCGGGTGCAGCCGCAGAGTATCGAGGGTATGCGGACGTGGCTACGGGAGGGTTCCCGTGCCAGGCGTACGGCGCTGCGACCAGGGGCCGGCAGCGCGCAGACCGTGACCTCTGGCCCGAGACGGCCGAAGTTATTCGGCAGGTGTGGCCCGACTGGGTACTCCTGGAGTGCACTCCCACAGCGTTTGAGGGTGATCCTCGAACTCTGCGCCTCGCAGTTTGGTGCTCCCTACAGGCGCCGTCGTGGATGGCTGGTTGCCTACACCAACAGCGAAGGCGAATCACGACAACCTGAGCATGCGGAAGTGGCCGGCCTACGTGAGATACCAGGACTCCCTCCGGGATGGCTGTCATACCCGGCGGACGTGGCCGGAGTTTTGGGAGTGGATGATGCAGTGGCCCATCGGATGGACCGCCTTAGAGCCTTTGGAAACGGACAGGTTCCGTCAGTGGCTGCAGCTGCATGGCAGATCTTGAGCCGTGTTTGAGCTGACGCTGGAGATGGTGGTCCTCGGGCACCTGATTGCCATGTCCGTTTTGGCCCTGTCAGGAGCCTTGGTTCTGGCTGGGCCCGACCTCGTTCGGGCCTGGAGAAAGCGCGCATTCCGCTGCGGCCCAGCAGCGCAGTTGCGTGGCGGCGCACTCCCGAAGTCACACTTGTTGAGCCACCTAAGGCTCTCTAGTCCAAAAGAGAGCAGGGGAGCCTAGAAAGAAACTCGACCTGCGAAACGAAGCGGAATTGCCTCGATCACCGATCCACACTTCTAGAATGCTGGCAATACACCTCTCAAGACGCTCTCAACACCCATTCGCGCCTGATATTCGGCCATTGGCCCCTCGGGGCCCACCCTCAGAACCACCGATGTACATACAGTGTCGAGTTTCCTGCTTCTGGGTGCCAAGAATGCTACTACCTCTTGGAATCGATGCATCACGTGTCGCTCAACCTCTTCCACCTCGCTAATATCCACCCTCTCGCGTGGCGGAAGCTCTCCTCCGAGAGTTTTCTCCCGGTGTGATATCCAATCCGGATGACCAATCGCGAGGTACTCGTGCACAGCATCGCACTTGGTGAAAGCAAGCACGACCCTTTTGTTTTCGAGGTTGCCCCTACCCTCGAGATGGTGCTCCTGCAGCAGCTGCCACGACGCCCTGACCAATCTGCCGATCGTCGCGCAGTACTCTTCTGAATCCAATCCAAAAGCCTGCGCAGCATCTACTACAAATAAAAATGCGTCAGCATCCACTGCCCACTTAAAGTACTCCGTATTGTGAAGCCAATCTCGAGGTCCTTCCACTAGGCCACTAGAGTACTCTCCAGGGAAGTCGCCCACCTCGACCTTATAGGTACGGCTATAGAGGCGGCGAAAAGGAACATTCGTGCTCGGGCGATAGTCGACTCGATAGCCGAACCGCTCCTGATCTGTGGTGGGCGCGGGAGCGATACCCAGCTCAAGGTTGGCCAGGTCGCCGTTAACTCTCTCGATGGTCGACTTCCCTCTGGGATCGAATCCTTGCATCTTCGACCTGAACATATGCCCGAACATCGCTGTGATCAATGTCGTCTTACCGGCTTGTGGCCGGCCGATCACAGCAACTCGGTACGAGATCGGAAACCGACTGCGAGCGATCCCCTGGCTTAGCACCGCCACCAGTGAAGTCACCAGCATTCCAAGGATGGCGGCAGAGGTTGGAGTGACTCCACTTAGCAGTTCAGCAAACACCTAGAAACTCGCTCTCAGTTTGAAGCTCTTCTGTGTACGGATCGCGAAGACCACCGGAACTACCCAGCCGATGAAGGCGCAGAACTCGAAGATAGTTGAGAGTTGCTCCGAGTCCCCTCCACGACCGTATTCGGCCATCCCCTGCAAAAGAACTATCATTGCAAACAGACAGAAGCTGACGATCGCGAACATCCAGAACAGCGTCGCGGAGCCGCGCAGAGAGGCGCGTTCTTCGTCATCGGCAAGGAGGTGTTCGCTCGTAAGCAGGCTTTGGCCTACAAAGACCGACAGTAAGCCGATAGACATGGCCAAAGTCGAAGCCTTGAATGTTCCGAGCTCGATAACGAAGTTCGAGGCGACGAGTCTGATACAACCCTCTACTAGCACCGGAAGTAGCGGGTAGGCGACGTGCACCAACACCCACGCGAATGTCGCACCCCTGAGTCTAGAAATCATGCCTACGCCTTCGGACGAGATCTCACCGAAGACTATCGCGTCTCGAAGTGATTTGGGAGCCCGTTAGCTGGACTTCCACGCCGGGTCCCTATCAGCGTCTTGCCCTCAAGTCTGCTCAAATCGCCCTTCTTCGTCCAGCCAGACTCTGCCAGAGCCTCAAGCGGTGTCGGTCTGCTGGACTGCCCACTAAGACTTCGAACGCCGATTTCCAGGCGCTCCAGCTGGACGTTGCGTCTTGAGCGCTTGCTAGGCCATTGAGGTGCCTGAGGCAGAGGGGGTGCCGGCGCGAACAGGGTCACTATTGCGTTCAGAGCCTTTCCCGTCCTCTCCATGAGCACAGCTCATAGCAAGTCCACGGGCACGTTCTAGATGCGCGCCAGCTAAGCGTGAATGACCGTTGCACGTGGGCACGGTAGTCGCTTCGTCCTAGAAGTACTCTCGCAGAGACGCGCAATGGTAGACTGGAAACTGCGTGTCTTCTCTACTCTTCTACCTACTAAGTGATCCCTCACCGCTGTCACTCATATTTGCCGCGGTGCTTGGAATCGCCTTCTTGGCATTCGGGATTGTGCTGGCCAGCTCGATCATCACGGAGCGAGTCCTCGACGTCCTGAGGTACCTGCGGCCACTGCGTCTGATTGATGGACCAGATGCCCCTCCGGGTCAGCGGGGAGATCCTGACACCTGCTCCGACCCCATCGAGCGGAAGCCGCCAAGCACGGCGAAATTTGGTAACGCTGTGAACGCCAGTGTGGGCGGTCACCCCAATGACCAAGCGTCCGAACAAGTAGTCGAGGCGATCATCCAGCTGATCGAGCTCGAAGAGCAAGGAGTAGAAGCCCAACGCGCTCGAGTGCACGAGGCCACGTGGATAGCGAATGCCTCTCGCAAAAGCCGTGAGGCAAGGCAAGTGGCCGAGTTTCAGCTGCTGCGCAGCAAGTCTCGGAGGCTTCGCGAACTTAAGACGATCCTCGACTCCTTCCAAGACGCAAAGGCGACCCGGCATCCGCGGTTACGTGGGTTACGCACGCTGTTTGATTCGTTGTTTTGGCCCGAGTCCACAATGCAACCGTTTCGTGGTGAGGATTTACACATCCTCTTCAGGTCGGCAGAGCTGTGTCCCACGAGCTTGGTTGCGTTGTGCAGGCCCTAGCTACGGTCAGAGAGTGACTAACGGGCCATCGCCGAAGCGCGATGGCCCGTTCTTATTGGTATTTGCGTCCTATTCCCGATCGAACCCAACCCGGCATTCTGTCGGTCTGAGAGACCCCTCTAGTCTCTTCGCGCCCAAGTGTTGATCATCAACGGCAACGACATCCACATCATCGACGACAAACGCCCTTGAGCCGATAGGCCGGGCGTGCGTCCACCGCGCGAGTCGCGATCCGAACCCAATCGCGCGCTAAGGCCCCTAGCTTGATGGGCTGAGATACCGTCCCAGGCATGGACCCCATCGAGTTCAGCATGGACCCGGTCTACTTCTGGCTGCTAGTGCTGGTGGCGCTAATGGCCTTCATCGACTTCTATATCGGGAAGGAGGGGCAGGAGCGGTGGCGCGACCGAGCAACAAAATTGTGGTTCCATGTTGACGAGTACAGCTATGCCGGCCTAGCCATCGAGGACGCTCGGCGTCTTAGGCACTGGCTTGTTCGGATCTTTGGACCATCCCGGCTCGGACTGCGCGGCTTTCTCGTATCCGCCCTGGTCAGTACGGTCCTCCTCTTCGTGTTCTCCTTAGTGGCCTACTTGTGGCACTTCGGCCTGAACCTGTCGCTTCCCGTGAGAGCAACTGCGTTCATCTGGGTGCTTCTACCCAACGCTCTTCTCGACTGGACTTCCATCCGGTTCACTATCTGGGCCCTATCAAAGATCGCTCCAGCCGATCAGAAGCCCTCGTGGAAGAGGTTCGCAGTCTGGTCAGCGATCGACCTACTGCTAGCCGGCTGCGTGCTTGCCATTGCCGTGGTTTGCGTCGTCTCGATCGTTGACTTGGCGAGCTCTAGAAGTGAAGCACTTCTACTGCAGGAGACACCTTCGGTCCCGCCTGAGAGCGTCGAGGAACTCGAGGAGCTCTTTGAGCATGCTGTTGAGGCCACAAACTTCTCACTGACGACCTGGTTCACGGAGACAGTTTTCGCATATGCCGCCGGCGCCTCAGTGCTTGTTCCTTCGCTCGCCCTGGCCGCAACGTTTCTTGCGTTCCTCCTAACAAAGCTGGTGCGCCCTCTACTTCAACGCCCAACAGCGACAGTGCTCGCACGAATCGCGGAGTCAGACAGGGGCGTCCTGACCTTGGTAGCGATAGCTCTCGCTTCGCTTGCTGGGCTGCTCCGGTGGGGCTGGAAGGCGTATGGCGGCTGAGCCAGTAGCTGCCGAACACGAGTTCTCGACACATGATGCCGGGCTAGCATTCCCGGTATGACGCTACATGGGAAGAAACCGCCGGGATGTTACTCGCCCTTATCGGCCCCTCGTGGCTGGATATGTTGAAGGAGCGCCAACGGCAATCGGCCGCATGAAACTATAGCCAATTTTCGATACCCTAAGACCACCAGGGGGCTAAGGAAAGCTACGCTTTCTGCGATTTTCTTGAGCTTCTTTACGGGATTTTCACAAGTCGCTCAACTGAGCTTCATCCCATTCAGGTTTGCTTGGAGCAGCAGAAAGGGCCAGCACTTCTGCTGGCCCCATATGAAAGGGGGAAGCCCATGCTTGTGGACGAGCGTCCTCCCTTCAAGCTCCCTGATCTTCTCAAGATCTTTGAGCTGCTGCTCAAGATCCTCGTATCCCTGAAGAAGCTACTTTTCTAGGTTACTCGGGCTTGGCAGCTAGCGGAGAAGTTGAGTAACTCTTCTTCTCCGCTCTTTTTATGGGCAAACCGTATGGATCCAGAGCTGCTCTGTCAATGAGATTTGCCGAATTTTCTCCACCTTTTCTCAAAATCTTGCTCGTCTCTTTTAGAGATCTTCACTATCGGCCCCTTATCTTGAAACTGGCTTTATCCAGTAGCTGCCGAATACGAGCTCCACGGCGGAGACGGGAGCGAAGCCACCGTCCCGCCCCAACTTCCTCTCTAGCTCACCGTCAAGCCACTCCCCTTCTCTGAGCTCAGCATCCACCCTCTCCCGCTCGAGCGACGCCATCGCGTCCTCGAGCTCCAGCTGCCTCAACCGGTGCTCAGCCTTCCTCAGTCGCACCTTCTCGTAGTGTCGAGCTGCATTCTCTCTTCGCTTCCGTCTGATCTGTCTCTCACGATCATCTCTGGTCTGAGATACCAGGAGTTCTTCAGTAGAGGCCTGTTCCATTGGCTGTAGATCCAGCCATCTGGTCCTCGATAGCAGCCTGCTGCCTCTGCATGCGGATAGAGAGTCGGCCTATCGCTGACTTGCGCTTTCTCGCAACTCCGCTATTCTACTCGCGGAGTTAGGCAACTGCACCACGAGAGGACAGATGACCAAGGCTCTCGACAACACCGACGCGGACCTCAGCTAGGGCCAAGACATAGGAGACGGCTGCGGCCTTGATCTCGAGATCTTGTGGCCCCGGCATCGCGCAAGAGCTCTCATGGCTCGAGCGTGATGTGACGAACCGAGATCAGACACAAGGAACCAAATGCGTGACCTTTGAGGGTCACGAAGAGATGGAGGTTCGACCTGTGACGGGCACCCCATGTAACCGGCAGGGGTTTGCAGGGTGACCGAGGATCAGTGGCTTGAGTTCGCCTACTGGGCTTTGTTCCTGGGCTTCATTCTCGGGTTGGCCTTGATCGACACGCTTCCGTGGAGAGGGTCCGATGACTGAACGATCGAGAATGGCGACGAGTATGGCACTCGGAGCCCTGGTTATGCCGTTTGCCGGCGCCCTGGTGCTGGTGCTTGGTGCTGCAGCCGTCCAGTTCTACCAGTCTCTCGCGGGAGCGGTAGAACACGGGGTTGCCTTCACAATCGCGATGGTGACTGCCTTTGCATGTCTCGGGGCGGCCTTTGGCCATATGTCCGAGAGCAGCCGCCGGCAGCGCGAGCTTGACCGCCTCCGAAGGTCGAGCCGCCGCCGATACCGGTACAAGGATCCCGCCGCAATCTAGTTCTAGGTGGAGGGCTAGATTGACTTATGCGGCAGGCGTTTCGCGAGAAGCTCCGGCGGCCGGTTGGACGATCTTGGGCGGTATTCACCGGCCTGCTCGCGGTAGTGGGACTGCCCACCGTTCTTGCTAGTCTCCAGGTCTGGCGAGACATGGTTCTGACCTACGTCGATGGATCTGTTCTGGGGTGGTGCCTCTTTACCTTTGGAGTTCTTGGCTACGTGGCCTACGAGGTCATTGATTGGAGGTATCGGCAAGAGATGGCGAGCAAGGAGTACGTCAAGGAGATGCTCGCCTCGTATGCGCAGAATCCAGTGGACTGGCTTCACGCGGTTTCTGGGGATGAAGCCCCCACGAGGATGAGAGGCAATTCCTCGACACACCCCTTACCAAGGTTGTCGAGATGATGAATGGAGCGACGAGCTACAAGCAGCAAGCCCTTTCCTGGCGCTTCGTTCACCAGTGGATTCGGGTTTCTGGTGAAGTGACCGACGTGCAGGAGACACAGGTGACCGTTCGGGTGCCTGGTGGCCCAAGCGGAGGATCGTTCGTCGTTCGGGGCCGGTATGCCGGTAGCAGTTCTTCGGCCCTTTTTGCCTATGACAAGGGGGACGATATTGCTCTTGTCGGAGAGATAGTGAGGATCGCGTCATGGGGATTTGAGATCACGTACACGGAGCTCTATGCCCAGGCGGCACCACCAAACACCACCCCAGACAACAACTGATCGAGAGGCACTGGCCTACATACCTAGACCCTGATCTCGACAAGTGCCACAGCCCCAGCGTCCAAGACATAGCACTAGGTAGATCCAGAGGCCGGCGGGACGGCTCACAGGTAGCCCCGCACCCTTCTCCGTTGCAGCGATGCTAATCCGTCTGTAGCCAAGCCAAACCGCCGCTAGAATGGCGAGAGTGGAAAGAGAAGGAGTCTGGACAACTTCGATATCTCTAGCGGTCGCCGGCGTGGCGCTGGGCCTACAGTGGCTGGTTGGGCTCGGCTGGGGCTTCTGGGTAATGATCGCCTTCGCAGCTGTCATCCTCGTTGCTGGATGGGCTTGGGGTCGGATCGCTTGGCTCCGCAGACTACGTACTCGCTCCCCCCTCTACTTGCAGCAGGATAGCTCGCAGACAGCAACGGCCAGCAAAGCAGACGACTCACGCGATGCTGGGAATGAGAACTGGCAGATTGTCCCCCCTTCCCAGGCGCTAACACAGTCACCGAGGAGGGCCTGGATCAACTCAGGCCTCGACGCTCTCGCGTCCCCTCTTGTTGGTTTGACAAAAGCCAAGCAGTCGCAGCAGACGTCTGAATGGATCGGAAGATGGCTGCTCGTACGTGGCAAAGTGCAACAGGTAGATCTGGATGAGAGGCGCGGTTACCTGGTTTCCGGCACGCCGTACATAAGTCTCGTTGCTCGGGAGAACTACGTTGTCATGTGCTATTTCTCAGTCGAAGACCACGACACCCTAGTCGACATCAGCGCTGATGAGACCGTCGCTATTTGCGGCGTTCTCCAGGACCTCGATGAGGCTGGTGCTTCTCTCAAGCACTCTGAGGTCGTTCGCGTGATCGAGAGCAACGGAGACGCGTCGAGCACGGACAACAACGCACGCCCTGCCGTGCCTGATGTCGACGGCGGCGATGCGGCGACGGCCAAAACTGCCGACAACCAAACCGACACGGACACTCCTGTCCGTGCACCGGACTACTCACGGCCCAATCTTTTTATTGCCCCCAACGAGAACTGGTCGCAGAAGGCCACAGTGAGGGTTGAGAATCGCGGAGCAGGAGCAAGCTTCTACTGCCATCTTGACTACAGGGAAGCCGGCGGAAGGAAGATCCACGGATCGTGGTCTGGCCATTCATCAAAGATATGTTACCTCACGCACGGCGAGATGGCCGATATCTACATCGCGCACAAGGCCGTCGGAACGGACTACCACTCCGTAGCTCTGAAGCAGGTCGAAATGCCTCTGCAGCTAGTGACCTTCATACCCCCTCAGGATTATGCCTTCTCTTGCATTCCTTTCCGTCTGGAAATAGTTCGATCGAACCCAGAGGTGCGAGCTGGTGACGAGCTGCCTGTAACCGATCTCGTTCTTGAGATCGAGGATTGGAGCGATCGTGTACGTGTCGTGCCTCGCGCGGACGGGGGGGATCTATCCAACGTTCGACGGCTCGACGAGTAGAGAAACGCCTATCGACTCTCGACAGGCGAAGACGTCGAGAGCTCCCAAGCCCCCTCCATCCCGGACAACTAGGCAGGCTTGTGACTTGGTGGTGAAGACCTCTTGGGCTTCTCCCAGCGAAGCTGCTGCGCGGCTAACATGTGTGGATGCAAAGGAACAACGTCCGAAAGACTGCCGCTGCGTTGGCACTGGCAGCCATTCCTCTTGGGGTCGAGGCTGTCTGGGGCCTAGGGCTTGGCTTCTGGGTACTACTCTTCTCTGCCGTCCTGGCACTTGGCGTCGGGTTCGTGTGGGCGAAGGTCCCCGCCCTTAGACACAGTGCAGCACTTGGCACACATAAGCTCCTGAAGACGCTTCGAATCAAGTCACGCCCCTATCCGCCGCGCCAGCGCCGCGTTGACCTTGAGATAGAATCAGAGTCGATCATTCGCCAGATGAATTTCCACTCGGCAAGGGAAAGACGCCGCCTGGAGCGGAAGCTCCAGGGTCGCTGGATCCGAATTCAGGGGTGGCTGGTATCAGCACCCCAGGCATATTTCGTCGTCTTTAGAATGCTCGAGAACAGGCCCGCTATGCTTCGGGATGTCTTGTGCACGGCGCACTTCGAGCCTCGACGCGCTGACGAGTTTATGGCGCTCGCTAAGAGCGATCCCATAGTCGTGGACGGTCGCATTGAAGCCGTCGGCCGTGACACGTTCACTCTCACCAACTGTGAACTGGTCGGCTCTTTCTCCTCAACCTCCAACCCGGACTTGCAAACTCAAGCTGGAGCTGCGTGCTAGTTCCTGGTGGCGAAGACCTCCTGGGCCTCTAGCATCCAGTAGGCCCACTCCGTTTGCTGCGTGACGTCAAGGCGCGGATGCCCGGTAAAGCAGTCAGCATCGCCCGCGCTGCCCAGCGCGTGATTTCGCACCATGACGACCGCTTGGTACGCCCCCGGCCCTCCAAGATCTTCGCAGTAGCCGACTAGCGTTCGCGTTCGGTGCGGATTGTCGGCTGAAGCACCTCCAGGCAATCCGTAAACCTGAAATGCGACCGAGGACCTACATCTCGACACAGGCGGATTTGTACCGATTGTCTGATCGGCCGGAACGACGATGATCTCCCACTCGCAGATACCTCTGGTCGCCCTCAGAACGTCGGTGTAAGTGAAACGGATCATTGAGGCGTCCGATCGCTTCTGGAATTCGAGCCTCCGACCATCGATGATTCCCACATCTCGAGGGTCTTGCGGTCCACTTCCAGATGTGTACTGAGGACGAATCATGTCCAGAGCGTCCGCAATCAGCTCCATGTTGCTCATAGCGATCTCCCTGGCACTCTTGCCAACGAGAGGCACATCAAGGGCCGGTATCTGCTCGAGCCTAGACTTGGTATCGGATTGTTGGCTGGAGTTCGCCTGACCCCATACCGAAGTTGAACACATCATCAACGCGACAATAGCCACGCATCCGAGGAATCGCTTCTTCATCAACTTGCCCTCAGAATCTTGTCAGTATCCAAAGTACGACGATCGCGAACAGCACCGCGCCTGCGACGAGAAGGGCAGCCTTGTTCAGCATTGGGGGCGGCCAATCTGGTCCGGCCGGCGGATCCGAGCCAGGCGGTGGATGTGGACCGGGCGATGCGTCCTCAGGAGGTGGTTCGGGCGAAACATCCGAGGAGACACTTAGATGGTGGCGAATATTGACGGCCATACCGCTTATCTCACCACGTAGCCAGTCGATCGCTCGCTTCGTCTCCTCACTGTACGGCGGCTCATAGTTGACAATCTCTGCCAGCAGCTCGGCCAGCCTGCCGCTCTCACCTGCTCCAAACCCCTCAGCAGAACCAGCGCCCTTAGCCAACTTTCCGAGTCGCCCTCGTTCGTAGTCTACGCCTTCTTCTCGCGGCCCCTTGCCCAGTAGTCCGGCGAGCGTATCGTCCACGTCATCGAGGAATCCAGACAGCCGCACGCGATCGCGCTCCTCTCGCTCACGACCTCTGTCCACCACTTCTTGAACGAGTTCGACGATGCTCCTAGTTGTTCCGATTGGGTCAGGCATGGCCGGTGACTCTAGCGTAGGAGAAACAGCGCTGGAAGCGCAGACATCCCTCCACTCCGGACAACTAACCCAGACCCCCTAAACCCGGATAGAGAACGAAAGTTCTCAGGAGTTCACGCTAGACGTCCGAATTGGATCCCGGAATGATGAATCCGAGGCTATCCGAGCCATCTGGGAACACACCACTAGCCGGAATGCGACCGGGTATCGCGTGTTCGTGCTCGACCCTCACACAGCTAGCTTGGTCGAGATTCCGGACGGTATCGAGTCAGGCATCCGTGATGGTGCCCCGCGACCCACGCTTCGGGTGGGCAGGAGTGTCGTTATCCGCTCTCGACCCTGGAGCTAGAGCCGCGCGGTCCTTGCTCTGTCAGTGGCGGAAACGGTGTGAAGCGATGGAACGCGAAGCACGGAGGATGGCTTGGTGACCAAGTAGCAGACAAGGCAACAAGAGCTCGGCGCGTTGGTGGCATCCCTACTCCGCTCACATTCGTCTAGCGATTGTCCGGGGCTTAGAACGGACTGGCAAATAGAGCATGGTGTGCTCATCGTCACTATCGACGAGCTACCAGACATGCTGCCGCTGTATTCGGAGCATGCATGCCGGATGTTGCGCGCGAGCCAAAGCGCCAGCGATGGCGAGCTCTACTCAGTGGCATTCCGTCAACTTCGTGACTCACTGGCTACTGTCTGTAGCTCTCTCTATGGCGGCTCCGTCCACGTCACTCTCTCAGAAACGCTCGAGCGACGACGTCTCGAGCTAGAAGTGCATCCGCCCACTAGCTCCATCAGCTAGTGAGCTACAGACCGCAGGATGGGAACCCGATGCTGGGAAATCGGATCTCTGTTGGTGCGGCTCTGTTGGAGGGTGCGTCCTAGAAACGGTCCCGTGCTAACGTGGTCGGCAGCCGCATTGAAAGGAGGTCCTGGATGTCGTGGAAAGGTGTTCTTGGGATCATTGGCGCGGGCTTCTATCTTCATGAGGCCCAAAAGCAGGCCAGAAAGGATGGGGCAACTGGCTATCGGAGTCGATACTTCCGGAACCGTGCCGAACAAAGGATTGCCAGGGAACGGATCATCCATAGCATTTCTCCCTACAGTGCCCCACCTGAGCCGGACCCATGGACTGCTGTCAACTGCATGGCAGCTGACCTGTATGACCAAGAGTTTGAAGACGAACGTCAACGCAGAATCGCCGAAGCTCTTGAGAGGATTGCCGACACGCCTCGCCTGCTCCGATAGTGTCCGGATTCAGTGTAGGGATGGCTAGAGCGTAGCCTCAGATCGCAGCTACTCACTGCAATCATTGGATGACGCCCCGCTAGCAGCCTGCTGCAGCGGGGCGTTGCTGTATGCGCTCCAGCGTTTAGCATGGCGCCTTCTGCGCTCCATGTTGCATGCTGCCGACAGCATGGTCATGGCTCGAATCATGGATGCTGCGTGGTCGGAGACGCAGTGCAACGCAGTCGACGCACCACACACCATCGCTCCCCCTACTACTGTGGTCGAGAACTCCCTAGAGAGCGACACCCTGTGGAGCGAACGCCATAGGGATGCATAGCACCGGGATATCCCGACAGACGGAGCCTACCGGGCTCCTACGACTCGACTGCTGATCCTCTGAGGGATAGCGGACATGGGATGCCATGGCGAACGGCGTAGCGCCCTTGGCGCCTAGCCGGTAGCCTGCTGTAGGGATGCTGGGATGCGCCGTTGACGCTACTGGAGCATGCTGCATGCTTGCTGTTGAGGCGCCATGAGGCGCCTAGCAGGGCGCTCCTACCTCCGTACTATGGTACCAAAGTACATGCCTGCCTAGACAGGCTAGGCCATGCCCTAGCCACACTCCATGCCAGCATCCGGGCTCATGCATGCTGGACGGTATGATGTAGTCGCATGCTATCCACTATGTGGACGCATGAGTGAGTCACGTATTAGCTGATTGCATGGCCATGCATGCATGTCAAAACCGTTACCATACGGTAATGGTTGACATAATAGAGGTTATCGGACTTCTATACCACTTTCTGTGGGTGGCTAGTGAGTCCCTGGACTGTAGGCGGGTTGCCTTGCGTTAGCAAGCTTACCACATGCTCGAGCTACCGTCAAAGGTCGGATTGATGGTGCAATGGCATACCCCATCGACCCGGAAGGGTACCCCTTCTGAGGGTCTGGGGCCCCACCCCCGATCTGCATGGATGACAAAACGGACTTTCGGCACCTCGTCACACGCTTAAGAAGCGTCGAGTCTCCGAAATGGTGTCCCAGCATAGAGGGACAATCAGGCGCCATCACGCTCAAGCTTGTCGCCGCCACCGTCTGGTTCCTTGGCCCGATCAAATTCTGCAGAAGCCCCTATGGCACACACAAGGCCAAACAACGCGATTCCATAGCCGAGACGGCCTCTGGATGTTGGCCCGTCGATGCCCCAGCCGACGAGCGACGCTGCCCAATTCGCTAAGCCTAGTATGGCGTACACGAACGGAATGTACATGACCAGAAGCAAGCAGACCCCCACCGCATCCCGCGAAACCCCTAGTGCCTCTCGGGCGGCATCTAAGACCGTGGCCTGCCGAGACCAGCTGTTGTCGTGGACAAGCGCCCAGAGACATCCGATCAGCGCTGATACAAGAAGAGCTATCGCCAAGAAGGTCGCGGTCTCGACTCGGGTCCCACTCACCAAAAGAGAGCTGTTCTCTCCAGAAATGGAGTTAACGACGAAGCCAATCCAGACGATCCACACTGGAGTTGCAATCCAACGCAGGTAGCGGACACGCTTGTGCTGTACATCTCCCTTCTCTTCCAGAACCTGCTCCAGGACCATGGGTCCTGTATCCATCATGTTGGGGTCGGGATCAGGGTCGACTGGGTCTAGGACTGGGGGTTGGGGCTCAGGTTCGTCATGAGGCTGGCCGCTGATGGCGTCCGTAACGATCGCTTGCGACCGAACTGCGCCGTGCCCGCGGAGCCACTCCGAGCTCGCTGGCAGTCGAGGCTCCATGCTGTGATCCAAGACTACGACGTCGACTTGGACGTCATCATGGAGATTCAGCAGCTGCGGCTCTCTGATTTCTGCCATAGCTGCGACATACTCAAGAATTGCTTCCGGGGCATCGTTTTGATCTTCGAAGAGGGCGACTGGTAATCGATCCTTTGGTATGCCGGAGCGCGCCGGAACATCGACCTGACTCTCCGGCTCGGGTTCGTCAGCGTCGCCCGGATCGGGCTCCTCTGACGCCGCTTTCTGTTTGTTTGAACCGGGAATCACCTTCATTGAGAGTTCGCCGGAAGGCGCCAGACTATGGCCGGGCCGCACGACTCGAGCTCTACGTACAGCGTTCTCAACCTCTGGTCCAACGACGTCAGGGCCCTTAGCCCAAATGCCAGCCATCTTGTCGGCCAGGAGCGGAGAGTACCTTCGCACGTCCGCCGCACCCAGCTCGTGCCAAATCGGCAAGATGACCTTCTCGGACCCGTCTTCTCTAGCCACCAGAGCATCGAGTTCTTTCTGGGGCCATTCCTTCGCGAAGAAGTGGTGGCTGAGGATCACGACCGCAAAGTCGGAGTTCGCCAGCCCCTCGTCGATCTTGCGCCTGAGACTGTCACCAATGGTCAACTCGTACTCGTCGAGCCAGACCGTCAATCCCTGCGATGTCAGGTATTCGGCGAGGGGCCGAGCTACGGCCTCCTTGTCCTCGCTGGCGTGGGAGATGAATACGTCGCGATGCACCACCAGCAGAGGCTAGCACCAACGCGAAGGGACCCCACCCCCACTACCCATTGATGCAGATTTCAGATGTTCAACCCATGCATCATCATGCATGCATCTCCCCACCGCACAAGTAGGCAGGTTCGCCTACTTCCAAGGTCGGGATCTTGGGTACAGCATCTCGCGAGGGAACCCGAGCTCGTAGAGCGTCGGGCTCCCCACTTCAAATTCTGGGGCCTGGATTTGAACTCGAGCGCTAGCTCCTAAAGTGCCATATCCGCCGATCATCGGCCGCTGGGAGATCGCTCTATCGGTGTCAGGCGGCACGTGACATGCGCGTGCCTGAGTATCGGCCCATCGGAACGCTCGTGCCACCCCTCGCTCCCACCACGACCACTTGACCGCACCCGACCCGCCGGCTACCTATCTGGCTGTTCACTCCAAGGAGGGGTTGTTGCATTGGTCGGGTACGGCGGCTCCCCGCCCGGAGGGAGTCGAAACTCTTCGGGCTCGAGCAGTTCGTTGAACTTCAGCACCGTCAGCAGGTACCGCGAGCGCATTCTGGCGTCCTGCTGTCTGTTCTTCCCTCTGACGTCGACTGCAGTAGGCCAGACGATTCCGTCCACCACCTCATAGTCCTGGAATCTCACACGAACCTCCATGCCTGCCGAAGACTCCCAGGAGATGGACGCTGGCACCCTGAGACCATGTTTTGTCTTCATCGACACCTTGTACACCTGTGGAAACTCGGTACTGCCTATCATGTAGATGCCCCGGCCGCGGTTCTCTACAGTCATGTTCTCTATGGCGCCGACAATCTGGTCTATGCCCATACGACACCCTAGGCACTGCTCACGGTCGAAGAGAAACGCAAGCGGGTAAAAGAACGGGTTTGGCATGGCCGTGGGAGCTTCCTTGTCCACTGACGTGTTGAACCCTAGCGCGCCCGTGGGCGACGTTTTAACAAGGGACGTCTCGCCATCATAGCCATACTCAATGTTGCCAAGGACTCCTAGGTGCTCATCGGTCTGGCACGCAATCCGGAACATCTCACCCTGTTCCAGATACGTATATGAGCCCGCGCCCGCTGTTGAGAAGGATCCCATCCCTGCGTGGATCAAGGCATGAGCATCCATTCGGATTGAGCTGATTGAGTGAAGCTGACGCAAGAAATCTTCTAGCGGTCGATCCGTCGCAGCATGTCCAGTGCTAACCACGGCTAGTAGAACTACAGGGAGACAGACGAGCTTGAAACACCTCTCTATCGTTGCGCCGCCTTGAGACTCTAGCTTTGTTTTCATGGTTTGTGTTTTCCGATCTGACATTCTCAACACCTCTCTAGTCAGGCCAGCTTTGGTCAAGTAACGTCTGTCCGCACCTACAGAAGATATCGGGGAACGGACACGATTTTAGTCCACACTTCGTGGCCTCCTCTGTGCTTTGCCATCCGGCTGGACCGAACTCGAACGGAATAATGGGGACCAGGAGGGTGGTCGGGAATGGGACACAACCTGAACAGCCCGGGGTCCCGGCAGGGCAGCAAAAGGCGGACAAGGATCCGCCCATCACGCAGTACCCCTGGCCATCTGGCCCTGGCTCTGGAAGATCCGCGTCGACCCACGGCGGGACCGCATGTCCGTCTCTCCGAGTCGCAGCTATGCTATCGGCAGTTGGCTGATAAGCGATAATCCCTTCGGCCCACGGTGGTATCTGTTTGGTTGCCTGCCTCGCCTGATTGGCTGCTCCGCTATTCGAGCCGGATCGGCTGGTCTGTTGGCCCGCGACGCCGCTTGCAAGGCTGACGAGTAAGGCAAACACTGCTACCGGGAGGATACGGAGCGGCTCTGTTGAAATGAAGTCCGTCATGCGGCCGAGCAAATGCCGCGGTTTCCTGAGTGGTTGTCGCATTCGTTTCACTCTCCCTTGACGATTGGTTGTGCTGTCTCGTGGTTTCCCGTGAACCGCAGTTGACCCGAGTCGCGCCCATATCCAATGATCAGCCTCGCTACGGTTCCATATGACCTTAACCAGCCCGCGTTCGGGCGGCTAGGCTACAGGTTATGGAATTGCGGACCGCAGTTACGGACTTCGTTCGCGACGCCATTGAGAAGGCGACACGCCCTCGAAGTGCTTGAACCAGCGGCGAAGAGAACGAGCGCTACCGAAGCCGCATTCCGTCGCCACAGTCTCCACAGTGTCGTCACTTCGACTAAGTAGTTCCTTCGCACGACCCACCATTTTTCCGGCGAGCCATTCGCCATACTTCACCCCGGTGTGTTTCTTGAAGTAAGCACAAAAGTAGTGACGTTCGAGATTCACCACCTCTGATGCCGCGGCTTGGCGGGGTGCTACGCCGTTGGAAATAGCCTCGTCAACAAAGACCTCCAGACGCCTCAGGCGCCGACTGTAAGCGAAGGCACTGGGTTTCGAGGCCATTCGGACATTTTGAAGCTCTTGCGCTTGCAGAGATCCAGGAAGTGCGGCTTTCTCTTTGGTCACAGTGCCTCCCGCGTGGAGCGTGCTGGCTGCTGCTTGCCAAAGCTCTGATGTTGCTTCCCTTCCGATACTAGACGTCTTCGACGAAGGCCGAGACAGAGTGATCCTCCCACTCGCCTAAGCGGGTTTCGAGCCTGAATGCTCCTGGGCCTGCGAGAGCGATTCCGAGGCTCATGAGTACCAGAGGAATCTAGTCAACATCTACGCTCCTTTCAGGTGCGGCCCCCCCGGCCGCGTTTGAGCTCGTCAAAACACTGAAGGTCATAGACAGCCGCGACTCAGCTTTCGCGGCCTGATGGTGCATCACCATAGCAAAGGCCGATCTGCAATTGTCTTGCCTTGGGACCAACTGCGCCCGGCGCTTCCGCTTCTGCCTGGCAAGACTGAGCTTGAGCATGCCTGAGAGCACCAGGAGTATTGGTTCTTGAGGAGAATCGCTGTCTACGGCCGGGATTCCGGGTACTTGAGGCGGTTCTCGAGGAATGCTGTACTCTTGTGAGGCCTCCTTGATTAGGGCCTAGTAGGCCCACGGTCTGTGTGTCCTTTTCGTGATCACGGTCGGTGCCAGCGCCGCCCGGGGGGAATTCACCCCAGACCAGGAAGGGAGGTTGGCCTTGAGTAGGAGCAAGACCTATGTGACATGGGGAGAGCTCTTGGCGTTTGCCGGGGTTCTGATCGGAACAGCTGGAGTCGCGCTAGCAATAGTTCGACTTGTTCTGCTTCTTCTCCCCTCGTAGTCAGCGCCTACGGATGACCTGGTGGGGGCTCAGTGCAGCTTGCATTGTGCGACTACCAGGTCATCACCCCCCTCTTTTTTCTCACGTGCTGGAGGTCATCCCGATCGGGAGCGTCAGCACCCGATCGGGCTTTCTCCACCCCATTCCTTCCCGCATGGGAAGATCAGGTTCATGAGCTCAGAGGTCAGACTGGTCACTCTTGCCGACTACAGGGACGCACACGCTTTCGCAGCGGTGTAGAGACGCGAGCACGCGTTGTCGGGTGTGTGAATCGACTCGTCGAGCTTGACCTCGAGAACCTCCGGGATCGGCCCGGGGATGAATCGCCGACGTAGGACGGCGAACTCCACTTCAGGATGCTCGACCTTAGGAAGGTCCTGAGATGCAGGGAATGCGGGGCCTGGGGTGAGCGGTCCCGGTTTGGTGGACAGTTAGTTAAGCCTCAGATCGAGGCTGTTCGAAGTGGCGAAGCTCTCCAACTTCTGAAGTCCTACGGAAACCGGGGCACCCGGAGCGGCGCCTAAGAGGCGCTCGAATTGGACGGGCGAAAGCCCATCGTTGCCCGAGTGTCGACGCCAGTGGTTGTAGAACCGCTCGATGTAGTCGACGATGCCGAGTCGTGCCGTAGTCCTTGTCGGGTCAATCCGGTCGGAGACTTCTTCGGTCTTCAGCGAGTCGAAGAAAGATTCGACCGGAGCATTGTCGTAACAATTGCCAGTGCCGGACATGCTCTGCTGGACCCCGTGCTTCTCGAGCAGCTTGCGGTAGGCCCAGACGCATATTGAGACCCGCGGTCGGAGTGATGCAGTCGCGGCTGTGTCCGCTCGTGCAACGCCCGACGGAGCGCCTCGAGCGTTAGCCGGTCATCGAGATAGGGCTGAAGCGCCCAGCCCACCACACGGCGTGAGCAGAGGTCCAGGACCACAGCCAAGTACAGCCAACCTTCAAGGGTGCGGATATACGTGATGTCGGCTGCCCAGACATCGTCAACGCGCTCCCGGTCAAAGCGCTGATCGAGCAGATTCTCCGCCACCGGCCGACCGTGATCCGACTGCGTCGTCGTCTTGAACTGCCGGGTCTTCTTGGCTCGAAGGCCTTCCGCACGCATCAGGCGCGCAACCCGATGCCGACAGACGGCAGTGCCCTCGGTCCGCAAGTGATCGGCGATGCTCCGAGCACCGTAGGTTTCGCGTGAGGACTTGAACACCGCCCGGATGCGGACGCGGAGCTCTCGATCCTCTCGAGCGCGGTCACTCTCCGGGCGAGAGCGCCACGCGTAGTAGCCGCTGGCCGAGACCTCCAACAAAGCGCACAGGCGCCTCACTGGGAGTCTGTCGCGAAGCTCCTCGATCAACGAGAACCTCACTGACCCGGCTCCGAGAAGATCGACACAACTTTTTTTAGGATGTCTCGCTCTTCGCGCAGGATCCGATTCTCCCGGCGCAGTCGCACGAGCTCCTCGTCCCGGGCCTTGGAGCGGCCCTTGCCTGGGAACGACTGCTCAGGATCCTCTGTGTACTGCTTGACCCAGCGCTCGATCATGTCCGCGCGAAGATCGAGCTCGCGCGACAACACGTGCACGTCGTGACCGCCCTTGACCACCATCTCGGCGATCTCGCGTTTGTACTGCCCACTGAAGCGACGTCGCTTCTTGGCCATCCAACACCTCCTCGGCGCCATTCTCGCGCCTTTGAAAGTGTCCACAAAAGCCGGGACCCCTCATTGCTGCTTGTAATCGATCGCGCGGACCCGGCCCTGGGTAGGGGCCCCCGGAGACATAGCGGCAAGGCCGCTACCTTGCCTCCGCCATACGGCGTACTGAGAGAATGACGCGGTCTAGCTGACTCCGAAGTCAGCGCTGAGAGCGGCCACCTTTAGGATGTGTGTCTCTGGCCGAAGATGGACGTAGATCCGTTCGGTGGTCCGGTAGCTCTGGTGACCGAGGATCTTCTGGACGTCTACCAGGGTGACTTCAGGGTGATCCTCGAGCAACCAGGTTGCGTAGCAGTGCCGGATGTCGTGCCAGGTGTAGTTCTGGATGCCGGCGACGATCCGGACTCTCTCCCATACTGCTTTCGGAAAGTGCTTAGGCTGCCCCTCCTTCTCGCCGGGAAAAAGGAAGTCCCCACCGGCCAGTCCCTCACAGATCTCGGTGACCCGAGGGATCGCAAAGCCAAGGATGGGCACCGGCCGCTTCAGTCCACTCTTCGTCTTCTCGAGACGGATGCACCTGTGCTCGAGGTCGATGTTCCTCCGGCGCAACGAGCCCACCTCGGTGCGCCTTGCCCCGGTCGCAATAGCGATAAGGAACATGTCCTTGATCCAGTGCTCGGACCGGTCGAGGGCCTTCATGAGGCTCTCGAGCTCGCTTCCCGGCCCTCTCGTCAGGACACGGTTGCGTGGAGGCGACTCGGCAGGGAGATCCCAGCTGGTGATCGGATGGCGGTCAACGAGGCCGTCCTTGACGGCGAAAGAGATGGCTCGCTTCAGCACCTTGGCGTGATGCCTGATGGTTGTAGGGCGCATCCCCTGCCCGCTGCCGGTGTCGGTGCCCTCGAGGTCCGAAATCATGCCCCTGATGGCTGCCATGCCTACCTGGCTGATGGGGCGGTCGTCTCCGATCCACGCCTTCCAGCGCTCGAGCATCATCACAACCTTCCCACGCCATATAGCACTGAGATCTCGGGTGCCGTGCTCGATGTAGTAGTCGATGACGTAGTCGAACGGCATATCGTGGCTCCCCCCCTCTCTGACGGCATCGAGCTCGAGCTCCTTCTTGTTGCCCCAAGACCTGGCTTCCCGCTCGAGATCAAACCCACCCTTCACGATGGGTTTTTCGAGCCAGGGGCGCTTCACAGTCACCTGCCATTTACCGCCTGGTCGTTTTCTGGTGTAGGGCACGTTCTCCGGGCGTCATAGGGAGTCAGAAGGCACTCACAACTCCTCAGATTGTAGCATTTTCAAGAGCTTCTCGATTGCATTCGAAGCCTGTGTGGCACCGGGACCTCCGCAAGGGGCTACCCAACGTCACTCAGTCGACCCGGCCCCGGTGAGCTTCGGTTTGCCGGGGCCTCGTCGTTTTGAGCCTCCAAAGTCTCGTCGCGGCTGCCGCGCGAGCCTCCGTCTCGGTGGCTCTCCTGGCCCAGTTCGTGCGTGATACCTTGGCCGCTCTCCAGACATCGCCCGTGCTCCCCCTCGACGCCGGCGCATCCGCACGAGACGGAGTCTCGCCGAGACTGTCACGCGAGGGGCGCCCCCACTCTCTAGCTCTCACGGAGTAGTCCAGCTCATGACCCAGATCGGCAAAGACCAGAAGCTCCTCGAAGGCCGCGCCAAGGTCGACGGATCCCTGCGCTTTGGAGCGGACCTCGACCGACCCGGGCTGCTTCATGCACGACTCGTGACCAGTCCCTACGCTCATGCTTCCCTGCGCGGCATCGATTGCGATACAGCCCTGGAGATCGACGGAGTCGTGGCGGTGGTCACGGCGGACGACCTCCCCGAGGTACCACCCTCCAGCCGAGCGATGCTCATGCTCGCCCGCGATCGAGTGATGTTTGCTGGCCAGCCCGTGGCCCTGGTTCTCGCTGACTCCGAAGCGGCTGCTCAGGATGGGGCCGAAGCGGTCTTCGCGGACCTCGATCCGCTTCCCGCCGCTGTCGATCTCGAGTCCGCAATGGCAGCCGACGCACCGGCGGTGTGGCCGGAGGGCCTGCCGGGAGCCTCTGCCGAGGCAGCCGCGCACGGCGCCAGCGGTGGCGGCGGCGGTCCGTCTGACGCACCTTCGTCGCCAAACGAAGCGCCTCCGATGGAGTTCTCGCGAGGAGATCTCGAGGCTGGGTTCGCCGAAGCAGACGTCGTCGTCGAACGCGTCTTCAACACCGCGCCCGTACACCAGAGCTACATCGAGCCGCACGTTGCACTCGTCGATCCGGATCCGATGGGCCCAGGCGTGACGATCTACTCGAGCACCCAGGCCACCTACTACATCCGCGACGCAGTCTCGGCGCTGCTCGGCCTCGAGGCCTCGCAGGTCCGAGTGGTCGGAACCCCCGTCGGCGGCGGATTCGGCGCCAAGTTCCTGCTCTACGAGCCGCTCCTGGCGCTCATCGCCAAGGCTCACAATCGTCCCGTCCGGCTCTACATGACTCGGTTGGAAGAAATGCTTGCAGCCACCCCGGCACCCGCCACCCGAGTCAGCGTCAAGGTCGGAGCCAAGGCTGACGGCACGCTCACCGCGATCGACGCCGAACTGATCATGGACTGCGGCTGCTTTCCGAGCTCGATGGTCGTGCTGGCCGCCATCCTGCTGGGTAGCCCCTACCAGGCTCCGAACCAGCGCGTTCGAGGACTCGAGGTGCTGACCTTCAAGCCGTCGATCGGGGCCTACCGGGCACCCTGTGCTCCGCAAGCAGCCTTTGGCCTCGAAAGCGTCCTCGACGAGATCGCCGACACGCTCGGCGTCGACCCGGTCGAGCTCCGACTCGCGAATGCTTCCAAGCCCGGCGATCCCATGGCCACGGGACAACCGTGGCCGTCCATGGGCATGCGCGAAGTCATCGAAGCCGCGCAGTCTCATCCGATCTGGCAGAACCGCGCCGAGGCCAAGGCTCGCGGCCGCGGAGTCGGACTCGCCGTGGGTGGCTGGCCCGGAGGCACCGAACCCGCCGCGGCAGCCTGCAGTCTCCAGCCCGACGGCACGGTCCAGGTCCACATCAGCTCGGCTGACATCTCGGGCACCAACACAGGGCTCTCGCAGGTTGCCGCCGAGGCGTTCGGCGTGGACAGTGACAAGGTCCGGATCATCACCGGCGACACCACCACCGGACCGTTTGCCGGCTCCTCGGGCGGCAGCAAGATCATGTACACGGTCGGTCCTGCCGTCATCCAAGCGGCTGAAGAAGCCCGTCAACAGGTCTTCGAGCAGGCGGCTCAGTCTCTCGAAGCCGCGATCGAGGACCTCGAGATCCAGGACGGCAAGGTCCAGGTCAAGGGCTCTCCGGATCAGGGAATCCCGCTCGGCAAGATCGCTCAACGCACGATGCGCTTCGGCTCACGACAAGCACCGATCTTCGGCCATGGTCGGCACGCACAGAAGGGCTCGTCACCGGGATTCTGCGCCCAGATCGCCGAAGTCGAGGTCGACCAGGAGACCGGACGAGTCATCGTGCACAAGCTGGCTGTGATCCAGGACGTCGGCAAAGCCATCAACCCGCTGATGGTCAAGGGGCAGATGATGGGCGGAGCCGTCCAGGGCCTGGGCTGGGCCCTGCTCGAAGAGATGCGCTACGACGGCACGGGCCAGCTACTGACCGCGACCTTCTTGGACTACGCCCTTCCCCACATCGAAGACTCTCCGGTGACGTTCGACATGCAGATCGTCGAAGTGCCGTCTCCTAGCGGTCCCTTTGGCGCTCGAGGGGTTGGTGAGCCTCCAGTGGTCCCGACCGCCGCAGCGGTCGCGAGCGCCATCAAAGACGCCATTGGTGTTCGCCTGGACGAACTGCCGATGACTCCGCCGAAAGTTCTCTCAGCGCTCTCTCAGCCGGGCTGACGGCCCGTCGTCCACCGGGCCAGGCGCCGGAATTCGCCAGGCGTGTCAGTCTGATCCCCTCAGAGGATTCGCCAAGGCAGATCTGCGTCGAAAAAGGACCAAGAACTGCCTGACGGGCTGCTCGAGTCCTCGGACCAACGGCACCGGCCCTGGTTCGAGACTGGCAAGCAATGTGCTTGTTCCGATTCCTACGGAAGCGGGCGATGGCCCAAGCGATACGTTTTTGCCCCAAGAAGGCGCGACTGGCAAGTGGAGCAGGCCATGAACGAGGTTCCCGGGTCACCGACGACATTCGACGCCGAGCTGGCTCTCCAGCAGGTCGATGGCGACAAGCAGCTCCTCGAAGAGATTACCGATCTGTTCTTCGAAGATGCTCCGGGGCTCCTAGCTCAGATCGCAACAGCCGTGGCCGAGAACGACTGCGAAGGTCTCATGAGCAGTGCGCATGCGCTCAAGGGAGCGGTGAGCAACTTTGCTGCCGGTCGCGCCCGCGATCTCGCCTTCGAGCTCGAAGAGATGGGTAGGGATCAGCAGGTCACCTCGGACGCCGGCGACAAGCACCAGGCCCTCGCGGCCGAGCTGCACCGCTTCCACGACGAGCTGCGCGCCTTCATCGCAGCCCTTTGACAGCGGTCGAGCCAGCTGCCACCGTATCCCGGAAGTTTGGCTCTCTGGCGCCAAACGTCCGATTCGTCCGCTCATCGTGACTTCGGTACTCTGCCGAAGTGGCGAGACAGCAGCTCCCGACCGACTCCGCACAATACTCTTCGATGTCGAGTGAAGACTCCGGACACACGACACTAGGTATCAGCGACGCCGAGGCGGCGCTTCGCAAGGAGCGGCGCGTCAAGCGATTTCATACCGAAGAGGTCACGACGCTCAGAACCCTGGGCTTCGTCCTCCTCGCCCTGGCTCTCGCGATACGCGACCTCGTCGACGTCGTCGAGCCGTTGCGCCTGGCTGCCATGGTGTCGGCGCTGCTGGCCTACTCTCTCGTCTCGAGTTGGCTGCTGATCCGCTTCTACGGACGTCTCGGAAGAGTCGACCTCGGGCTCGTGCTCCTCGTCGCAGACCTGATCCCTCTCGGGGCTGTGGTCTACCTGATGGGTGGCGCTGACAGCTGGATCGCGCTCTTGCTCCTCATCCGCGTCGCCGATCAGACCAACGCCGGCTTCAGACGGTGCCTGATCTTCACGCATGCCGCACTGGCGACGTTCCTCGTCATCGCGTTCGTCGAGAGCTCGACCAACCCGGAGTTCGCGACGAGCGAAGCGATCATCGCAGGCACCGTGCTCTACCTCGCCGGCCTCTACCTTTCCCTCTGCGCACGGACCAGTGACGGTTTGCGCTCGAAGACACGCGCAGCCGTACACGCGTCGCGCACGCTGGTCCAGCGACTGGCAGCTCAGCGAGACCGCCTGGAATCGCAGACCGAGGAGCTCGAGTTCGCCAGGGAACGAGCCGAAGCCGCCAATCACGCGAAGAGCGAGTTTCTCGCCAATATCTCACACGAGATCAGAACTCCGCTCAACGGGGTCACCGGCATGACCGACGTACTCCTCGATACCCGGGTCGACGAAGAACAGAGGGGTTATCTGAAAATCGTGCGTCGCTCGGCCGATGCGCTCGTCGGTATCGTCAACGACGTCCTCGACTTCTCCAAGATCGAAGCCGGGAAGCTCGAGGTCGAGCAGATCCGGTTCTCGTTGCACAGCCTCGTGCAAGACATCATCGAGCTCCTAGCGGTACGAGCTCGTCAGAAGGGAATCGTGATCACCAGCTCGATCGCTGAAGACGTGCCCGAGACGCTGATCGGCGATCCGGGTCGGCTCCGACAGCTCATGGTCAACCTGGTGGGCAATGCCCTCAAGTTCACGGAAGACGGCTCCGTCGACATCGAGCTCAACGCAGTCGGCAGCCAACCCGATGAGATCACCCTGGGCGTGCACGTGCGCGACACCGGGGTCGGGATCGAGCCAGAGAAGCTCCGACACATCTTCGACGCCTTCGCCCAGGCTGACGCATCGACGACGCGTCGTTTTGGTGGCACCGGTCTCGGCCTCGCCATCTCCAAGCAGCTCGTCGAGCTCCTCGGCGGCCGTATCTCTGCCGACAGCGAGCCCGGAGTCGGCAGCGTCTTCTACTTCGAGCTGCCGTTCAAGACCGCAGCCGACGAAGGCTCTCGAGAGTCCATCTCGATCCCGCTGCATCGTCGTCAGCTGGCGGCCTTAGAGGCGGTCGGCGAGGTCGGAAGACTCCAGCGCCGCCTCGAGCGTTGGGGGGTCGCGGTGTCGTCCAGCGCAAGTCCGCTCGGAATGATCGATCTCCTGGCGCTCGCAGCGCACGAGGAGCGGCCCCAGAAACTGATCGTCATCAAGGCCGGTGACACCTTAGAGGCACGCCGGCTGCTCGACGAGCTGAGCACCCAACTCCAAACGGTCGCATCCGACTCCAAAGTCCTCTGTCTCGTCGACTCGCCCCCCAACCGAGATCTGCTCGACGGACTCGACGAGCGAGCGGCGGCGGTGCTGCCCTCTGCATGTGAGGATCATGAGCTGGCGGCCGCAGTCCTCGTCCTCCTCACCGCAGCCGAGAACTCTTTCGAGCTCCCCTTTCTCGATCTCGAGGCACTCGAGCAGCTTCGCCCTCAGAGCAGGCTGCTGCTTGCCGAAGACAACCCGGTCAATCAGAGAGTCGCGGTCCGGTTGCTCGAGCGCGGTGGGTACAGCGTAGAAGTCGTCGACAACGGCAAGCTCGCGGTCGAAGCTTTCGAGTCCGAGCCGTTCCACGCGATTCTCATGGACGTCCAGATGCCGATCATGGACGGCCTCGAAGCGTCGGCCGCGATCCGCAATCTGAAAGGCGGGCAGCACGTTCCGATCATTGCCATCACGGCCCACGCCATGAAAGGCGACCGCGAGAGGATCCTCGCGGCCGGACTCGATGACTACGTCGCCAAGCCCATCCGCGCCGAAACGCTGTACGCCGTCCTCGAGCGGGCCCTGCAAGGCGATCTCGAAAGTCGTCTCTCGCAGCTAACAGCGCTCGAGGAGCCTGCCTAAACGTCACACCTAGATGTCACACCTAGACGACACCTAGACAACCTGCTCGCGCAGCGGGGTGCCAACTGCTGGCACCATCGGAGCCCCAAGAACACACGGGGCGGTTACTCTTGCCGGAATCGTCATGAGCCCGCTCCTCTCTCTCACCTCCGCCGCGCCCATCGTGATGGCCTCCGTCATCTTGTCGTGGGTCGTGGCGAGCCTCGCGGCTCGATCGGCATCTGGGCGTCAGGACCGCAGCTTCGGGCTGCTCGCCTTGGCCGTGATCGGGAGCTTGGTAGCCAACGGTTGGCCGTCACCGCTGGGTGTCAGGGGCCTCGATTCGCTCGTCATGGCTTTGTCCGTCGTCGCGCTTGGAGGCTTCTTGTGGAGTCTCTGTCCGCTGGTCCTGCGCGAGCTGCGGCACGCCAAGAAACCTCCGCTGGCGCTGTTGGCGCTGGTGTTCGGGGCCTACCTTCTGCTGCTGCCCTGGACGAGCTCGCAGCGCCCCCCCGACGGTGACGAGCCCTGGTATCTGCTGCTGAGTCACAGCATCGTCACCGACGGCGACGTCGATCTGGAGAACAACTACGAACAGGCCGACTCGCTGAACTTCATGGATCGCGCGCTGGAGCCGCAGCCCGGAGATCCCGAGGGTCCCGAGGGCCAGCTGTACTCCCGTCACAGTGCCCTTCTCTCCATCGTGCTCGCGGCTCCCTATCTCGTGGCAGGCCTTCTGGGAGTGCAGGTCGTCATGTGCCTCATGACGGCACTCTTGTCATGGCTGCTCCTCGTCCATCTTCTCGCTACTTTCGAAGGTCGGTTGCTGCGTGGCATCCTGTTCAGCTGGCTCGTCTTCAGCTTCACGTCACCGCTCATCATCTTCGCGCATCAGATCTGGGTCGAAGTCCCGGCTGCTCTGCTCACTCTCGTCGCGGTCCTGGCTCTCGATCGCCTGGACGGCGCCGGCGAGAACGAGAGTCGCAGACGCTGGTGGTGCCTCCTGGGACTGACCATGGTTCTGCTTCCGTGGCTCAAGCTCCGTTTTGGGGCCGTCGCGGTTTCGCTGGCCACGGTCGCACTCCTCAACGATGGCCGGCGCGGAAGACTCAGGAAAGGTACCCTCGGACTGTCAGCGGGTGTCGCTCTCGTCATCGGGTCTGTTCTCGTCGCCAATCAACTTCGCTTCGGCAACCCGTTGCGCCTCTATCAGCTCGGCGATGTGCTCAACTGGGGTGCCCTGACTCTCGACACTCTCCAGCACTTTCTCGGACTCTTCTGGGACGTCGCGTTCGGCCTGTTCCCCGCTGCGCCGATCTGGCTGCTGATCGTGCTCGGTCTCGCACACCGCGGCAGCCACTCTCTGCGGCTGTTGGTCATTGCGCTTCCCTACCTCCTGGCGGTCGCGGCCCGTCAGGAGTGGTACGGCGGATGGTCACCACCCTTTCGTTACGGGCTCGTCCTGTTGCCTCTATTGGCCTGCGGCCTCGTTGCACCGCTCGACGAGCGCACCGGCAGACGTCAGCTCGTCGTGTGGGTGCTCGCCGCACCGACCCTGCTCCTGACGGTGCTGTGGGTCACCATCCCTGGCTGGACCTACAACGTGGCCGACGGCGGCTCCTTCGTCCTGGAACACCTCATCGGAATCTTGGGTCTCGATCTCTGGACTTTGGCACCCAGCGCGACGCGACCCCTCCTAGCCATCTGGCTGTGGCCAGCCGCCAGCCTCGCACTGCTCTGGCTGGCTTGGCGTCGGCCCGGAAAGGGAAAGCGGCAACTTCAGCTTCGCAATCCCGCCACTGCGCTCGTCATCTTGCTGGTCATGGTCTTCACCCTGCTCGAGCTGGCGCAACGTCGCGCGACGACTCGTATCGAGCTCGAGTCCCCGGCAGTCTTCAAGATCGGCGGCACTCCGGAGCCGGGCGAGTGGCAGGTCAATCGCACTCAGTATCCCGAGGCCTGGGTCCTGCCAGAAGGAGCCGAAGCGCGCACCGCCATAACCGCCGGAGGCCGGGGTT
>JANQPS010000277.1 GCA_028285365.1 Thermoanaerobaculia bacterium
CAACATGCTCCTCGCCAGGGCCAACGGAAGGAGGCGCGAGATCTCCGTTCGGCTTGCCCTAGGCGCGGGGCGCGGACAGCTGGTCAAGCAGCTTCTGACAGAGAGCGTCTTGCTGTCACTCGTGGGTGGTGCTCTCGGAATCGTGGTGGCTTCAGTGGCGCTCCGCGGACTCGAGATCATGCGATTGGACATTCCGATCGAGCCCGTTCTCGACCTTCGGCTCGACCTGCCGATTCTCGGCTTCGCCGTTGCCCTCTCCCTGCTTGCAGGTCTGGCCTTCGGACTGGTTCCGGCACTGCAGTCGGCACGCTCGAACATGCTTCCTGGACTCAAGAACAGCGACGCCGGCACTGCACGAGGCAGTCGGCTACGCCGTGTCCTCCAACCTGGCCCCCTGCTGGTCATCGGCCAGGTGGCCTTGTCACTCGTCCTGCTCGTTGGCGCCGGCCTCCTCCAGCGGAGCGCCAACGTGGGCCGCAGTCTCGATCTGGGCTACGACGCCGAAAAGGTCGGCGTGATCACGCTCGATCTCGACAACATGTCGAACGACGCGTCCCTCGACGGAGAAACCGTGCGTGCGCGATGGAACGCGCTGACGACTGCCGTCGAATCGCTCGGCGAGATCGAAGCCGTCGGCCGAGCGACCAGAATGCCGCTGAGCATCAATGTCCACAACTCCGACTTCTTCATCCCCGGGGTCCGCGAGACGACGAGCGAGCCCTCTCTGAATCTCAACGTCACGCGCGCTAGTCGCGGCTACTTCGAGACATTGGACCTCGAGCTCCTGCGAGGACGACTGTTCGGCCCGACCGATACGACTGAAACGCCTCGAGTCGCAGTCGTCACTCAGGCGATGGTCGACCGCTTCTGGCCTGGTGAAAGCGGTCTGGGTCAACGCTTCAAGATCTCGTCGCCCGAGAGCCCGGAGGTCGAGATCGTCGGAGTCGTAGCCGACTACAAGGTCGTCACTCCGGGTGAGGCTCGGACCCCCATGGTCCATTTCTCGGCCAATCAGGCCGGAGGCAGCTACGGCAACCTGGTCTTTCCCAGTCGCACGCAGGCCGCGGCAAGCCTGGAGGCCGTCAGGCTACAGCTGGCGGCTGTCGAGCCCGGCCTGTTCATCATGGACGCGACGACGCTCGCCGGCATGCGCGACACCATGCTCCTACCGGTGCGGCCGGCGGCGTCCTCGTCAGCGGGATGAGCCTCCTGACCCTCGTCCTCGCGGCCGTCGGACTGTCCGGACTCATCGCCTTTTGGGTCAGCCAGCGAGTCCGCGACCTGGGCATTCGCATGGCGCTCGGTGCGACGCGTCCTCGAGTCCTCCGAAGCGTGCTGCAGAGGAGCCTCCTCCTCGTCGCGATCGGAGCAGGCCTCGGGCTCGCAATGTCACTCCTCCTCGCAAGAGCGCTCAGTACCGTCCTGCTCGTTCCTGGCCTCGACCCGATCTCGTTCGCGGTCGCCGTGCTGGTCCTGGTGGTTGCCGCAACACTGGCAAGCCTCGGGCCGGCCAATCGTGCCGCAAGTGTCGACCCGATGAAGGTCCTCCGCGACGCCTGACGCTCATTCAGGTCGGCGAGGGGCCTCGCGGAGGGCATGACTCACTCGTCTCCGGCTCTCACGATCCGTCCAGATTCCGGCAGCGGAATGGGACCGTCGTGCTGGCGGATGTACTCGATCACGACTTCGGCCAGCGTCCGCTCGTCGTGCTCCACCCATGGTAGGTCGTTGAAGGTGGTGTAGAGATCGCCACCTTCGGCGAGGAAGCTGTTGGTGGTGACCATGAGCTTTGCGTCCGGCTCGAGCGGTTCGCCGCCAACTCGAAT
This sequence comes from Thermoanaerobaculia bacterium, assembly GCA_028285365.1. Classification (GTDB taxonomy): domain Bacteria; phylum Acidobacteriota; class Thermoanaerobaculia; order Multivoradales; family Multivoraceae; genus JANQPS01. Next base: position 1,827 of record JANQPS010000277.1, read on the forward strand.
CTCGAGGGCACGACTCCCGATCTCGCGCTCGAGGTCGATCCGGGCGGAAACTCCCGACACCTGAATCATGCCGCGCTCGAGACTGAACCCGTGCTCGAGGATCTCACGAAGCTGGGCTCCGGTCATCTCCACGGTCACGACCGAATTGAGAAACGGGAGAGCGTCCCTGATGTGACCGAGAGTCACCTCACCATCGGGCAGATCAGCGCGGAGTCCACCGGCATTCGTCAGCCCCACATCGGCACCGCTGCTACTCCTGATCACGTCAGCGACGAAGCTGCCCAACGACGACTCGCGACGGTACTTTCGGATCAGCCGTTCCTCGAGCTGGCCGAGGACCGGAGCGATCTCATCGGCATGACGATCCTTGAACACCTGCATCTTGGCAGTCATGAAGGGATCGGCCGGGTACTGATCGCTGTAGGGAATGACGAGGCCACCTTCGTGCCGAGCCACCTCGCCAGTGTTGGTATCGACCCACAACCTGAAGACTCCGAGGCGCGTGCCGTGTCCGAACGTCTGCGAGATGATCGTCCCAGTCTCTTCGTTGACGAACGGAGGGTCGATGCCGCGATGGGCGTGGCCGCCCAGCAGAATGTCGATGCCCTCCACCTCGGTCGACAGCGCGATGTCTTCCTCGAAGTCACGCCAGGTCTCTGGATCGGCTTCTTGATCGGATTGCATGGGCCCGGTCTTGCCCTGGTGCGCGAGGACGACGATCAGATCGACTCTGGGCTCGAGTTCTTCGACCGACGCACGCACATAAGGCGCAGGGTCGCGGAATTCGAGATCGGCAACGAGCGACGGGAGCACGACACTCATCGCATCCTTGCCGATGACCCCGATCACGCCGACGCGAAATCCATCCTTCTCGACGATGGCGTGTGGGCGGCTGTACAGGAAGTCGGTTCCTTTCCAGAAAGTGTTGACCGAGAGCACCGGGAAAGGCACGAGGTGAAGCTGATCGAGGAAGTTGTCCGAGCCGTAGTCGAACTCGTGGTTGC
>JANQPS010000297.1 GCA_028285365.1 Thermoanaerobaculia bacterium
CTCGCGGTTGGGGCAGCGGACGATCGGACCTGACGCCGCCGATGCCGAGGTCGAAGCCGGTATCGATGTCGAGGTCCTTCATGTCGATGGCGGCTTTGACGCTGCTGGCCTCGAGCCTCTTGCCGGTGACGAGCTCGTTGGCTGCCACGACCAAAGACAACCAGCCGCCGACCTTCAACCGTGACGTGGCGCCGATCTTTCAACGAGCCTGCCAGCGGTGTCACAGGCCCGGAACCGCCGCTCCGATGTCGCTCCTCACCTACGAGGAATCCAGGCCCTGGGCGCGGTCGATCCTCAGGCGAGTGGCCGCCCGTGAAATGCCTCCCTGGCATATCGACCGGACCATCGGTGTCTACGATCCGGACCCCTCTCTGAGCGACGAGGAGATCACGACGGTGGTCGACTGGGTCCAGTCCGGAGCCGCACGTGGGGCTCCCGAGGATCTGCCGGAACCGATCGACTGGCCCACGGCGGAGGACTGGGAGTTCGGCGAGCCAGATCTCGTCGTCGAGATGGAAGACGACATGGTCGTGCCGCCGGAGGGCCCGGATCTCTTTCCGAGCGTCATTGCCGATTCGGGGCTCGAGGAGGATCGCTACATCAGGTGGATCGAGGTCAAGCCTTCGATCGAAGCTCGAGAGTCCCTGCACCACACCATCGTGTATGCGATTCAGGATGATGCCGAATACGTCGGTGACGATGCGGTCGAGCGCGACGATGATCCCACGCGTACCGACAGCCAGGGAAACAAGATGGGGTCGCTGCTGATCGAGTACGCGGTCGGTAACACCGGAGACATCTACAAGCCCGGCACCGGCAAGCTCCTCATGGCCGGAGCCAAGATCCGTTTCAGCGGCCACTACCATCCGATCGGTGAGGAGGTTCGTGACCGCACACGGATAGGTTTTGGTTTCTACCCAAAAGGTGAGGCCCCCAAACACCGCATCATCTCCACTCGGATTTTTGCCGGGCTGCCGGGCGCGGGACGGCGGCTCAACGAGCTGTCGATCCCACCCCATGCAGCCAATGTCAGACACGATGGTTATCGCGTGCTCCCGAAACCGGCGCGCATCATCAGTTTCCAGCCGCACATGCACTATCGAGGTAAGGCCATGGAGCTCGAGGCGATCCACCTCGATGGGAGACGCGAGACGTTGACTCGTGTCGACAAGTACGACTTCAACTGGCAGGTCGCCTATCCGTACAAGGTGCCGCCGGTGTTCCCGGCGGGCACGGTGCTTCACGTCACGTCCTGGCACGACAACTCGTCCGACAACCCGTACAACCCCGACCCGAGTGCGTGGGTGGGTTGGGGTAATCGGACCATCGACGACATGGCCATCGGATGGACCAACTTCGTCTACATCAGCGACGAGGAGTATCGCGAGCACGCGGCGGGCGAAGCCACTGCACTCTCCGGGTCCCCCTGACTCCACCACTCGTCCGCGGGTCGCTCGATTGCGGTCTGAGATACGCGGCGGGCTGAGCTACTCGGCGACGCTGATTCGGACCTGACGGGTCGTCGTTTCCTCGCCGTCGGTCGCCTGGAGCTCGAGCGTGTAGTCGCCGCTGACTGAAAAGGTCACGACGGCGCGCCCGCGCAGGCCGCTTTCGATCGTGGCTTCGCCAGGGCCGGAGATCTTGCTCCAGGACGCGGCCACTTCGCCGTCACGTGGGAGGCCGTCGTCGATCAGCGTGGGCTCGAGCTCGACAGCTTTTCCGGTCAGGGCCTGGAGCTCGCGCGCGAGGAACACCGAAGGAGCTCGATTGATGCAGGTGCTCTTCGGAACGGTTGCGGTGTCGAGATCGCGAGTGGAGCGGTACGCCGAGCCGATGCGCTCGAGCGTGTACAGCGCGTCCAGTCCGCCTTTGTCGGTCGTCGACGTCGCCGTGCCTGCGTGTGTGATTTGCCACTGGAGATTACCCCGGAAGTTGGCTGGCACGACCATGCGGCAGACGTTGCGTTGCCGTCCTGGCAGAAAGACGGTCGGTTGGTTGCGGTCTGGTTCTCCTTGCAGGAAGCGGTTCGCTTCGCCCACCGGAATCTCCACGGGGACCGCGTTGGCGCTGTGATAACCGAACACCAGGGTATAGGTGCCGTCGTCGTTGCCTGTCCAACCTTCGTAGGTCGGGTAGATGGAATCCGTTTGCGCGCTCAGAGAGCTGGACAGTGAGCCAGTCAGCGCGCCAGCGAGCACCGTCATCAGCAAGGCGAGCCCGCTCAATCCTGGTCGGCGCACCAGGTGACTCGTGATCGGTGGCCGGGTCTCGGCGATGGTGCGCGAGGTGATGCTGCGGAGACTCATCCCTGCTCCTCGACTAGGCGCCAGACGATTCACCCTCGTCTTTATTGTCGTCTTTATTGTCGTCTTTACTGTCGTCTTTGGCCTCTTTGTCTTCGAACTCTTTCTCTTTGAGTCGAAAGGCACGCTCGAGAGCCGGGTCGTTTTGCGTGCCGAGCAGACGTTGGGCGATGTACTCCCCGAGTACCGGCCCAAACTTGAAGGCCTCAGCAGATCCGCCCCCGGTGAGCCAGACGTTCGGATGATCTGGATGGGTGTCGACGATGAAGTTACTGTCGACACTGCTTTCGTAGTGACACGCGCGGGTCTCGTTGATCGGTGCGCCCACGAGATCGGGAAAATGTTTGCTCAGGATCTCCCTCGGGCGCTCATGGAATTCCTTGTCGATCCACCGATCGCTCAGGTCGGGGTCTTCGCCGGGTCGTCCGCCGGTGCGAACTCGAAATCCTCGATGATCCGGCCCGAGCGCCGGCCATCCCGTGCAGCCGGGGACGCCGTAGCTCGGCATGTTCGGAAAGGCGAAGCGATCATCAGGGATTGCGAAGTAGAAGACGTGGCCCATCGGGATGCGGAGACGTCGCCCCATGAGCTTCGGGAAGACCTTGGGAAACCACGGACCACACGCAAACACAAAAGTCCCCGCGCTCAGTCGCTCTCCGGTCGTGGTCACGAGCTCGGAGAGCTCGCCCGATCCACCTTCCTCGAACGCGATGCGACCCGTAACGATGTTGCCGCCCTCGTCGGTGAAGACCCGGGCTACGGACTCGATCGCGCGTCTGGCTCTCACGACCCCCGCGTCGGGTTCGTAGAGAGCGACACCGAGGTTCTCGAAGCGAATGTGTGGCCAGCGCTTTCTGACCTCGTCAGGTCCGAGGACCTCGTACGGAGTGTCGATCGCATCCCAGTTGGCGCGGGTGTCTTCGATGTAGGGCTCGACTTCTTCTCTCAGGATCAGGTCGCCGGTTTGGAAGAACACACGGGGAAGGAGCCGATCGCTGTTCTCCTCGTCCCACTGCTGCCAGCGCCGAATCGTCTCTTTGGCCCACCCAGTCCATTGGAGGCCGTGGCGTCGATCTCCATACGAGCTGCGCACACCGCGAGTCTCTCCGCCGGACGTGGACCTGGAGTTGCCGGGTCCGTGAGCGTCGATCACCGTGACACTGGCTCCCTGACGACGGAGATTGAGAGCGGTCCAGAGGCCAAAAGTTCCCGCGCCCACGATCAAGAAGTCGGGCGAGCCCTGCGACGATCGGGGTTGACGAGACGCGGCTGAGGTGCGCGCACGCAGAGGAGCGAGCGTGACACCCGAGGCCGAAAGTCCGGCCCCGGCACCCATGGCCTTGAGGAACTTGCGTCGGTTCACTGGCATGCGTCTATTCGCTCGAGGGAGATTTGGCGGCGCCTGCACCCAGCGCCACGGCGCTCAGAGCCCCTTCGTCAGGGGTCAGCTCACGACTGCCGGAGGCATACTCGTTCAGCTGTAGGAAGTAGGCCACGATGTCGACGTACTCGTTCCCGGGCAGCTTGCCGGGGCGATCCTCGGGCATGGTGTCGGTGATCACTTCGAAGAGGTCCCAGGCCGTTTGCCGGCGCCAGCGCCACTCGAAGTCTTCGCCTTTGAACTCGGTCAGCGAGTGGCACTCTCCACAGGCCGACTCGTAGCTCTGTCGTCCACGCTCAGCCTGCTCCGACGAGAAGTAACCGGATGGTGGCTCGTCGACCTCGGAGTGAGACTCGATGCCGGGGTAACCGAAACCCGCGAGCGACTGCATCGCGAGAAAGCCGGCGACGGTAGCGACCAGGAGACTGCGTGGTCGGTCGGCGAGCGTCTTCGCTCGGGCTGCACTCATTGGAGTGCTGGGTTCGCGTAGCCGGCGGGTAGTTTCTGCTCTGGATCCACTCGAAACGAGAGGTACTTGACTCGTGACTCGATGTGGCTGAAGGCGTGAAACGTTCCTGCAGGTATGACGACGACGTCACCTGGTCCCACTTCCCGCTCCACACCTCCTCCGGCCGAGGTTCCGAAGCTGCTCGGACCGACGAGATGGGTGACGGCACCGTTGTCGGCGGGCAGCTCTCTGATGTCGCGCATGGCTCCGCCGGTCACTAGTGTCCCGCTGCCCTCGAGGATGTAGTAGATCTCGGCGACGTCGTGATGAACGAGGCCGCGCAGCGGCCCACCGGGCGTGGTGGCGCCGCGCTCGAGAATACCCACGCCGACGTTCGTCTCGCTGCCGATGTCGACGATTCGGATCTGCTTGTCGATGGAGTCGCCGAGAGTCTCGTAGACGGCCTCGATCTCTGCAGCCGTCACGTCGACCGCGGCGGGCTCCTGAGCGATCGCAGCCGTGCCCCAAATGAGCAGCAAGAAGACCAGCGCCGACCCGACGAGCAACGACCAGGCTGAACCGATGCGTTGTCCTGAGCTCATCGAGTCATCGCGTCTTCTTGTGCCTCTGCCTCGGCTCGTCAGGGCGACTCGTTCTCGGCCTTCTTGGCGGCCTCACGCTGGGCGTGCAGGTCTTCGTACTGCTCCTGCTCGAGGTAGGTCACGTCGACCCAGAGATGGGCCATTTCGTCGACGGTCCGGTCACCGTAGCCAACCCACTGCTCGGGATCCGGATTGTTCGGGTTGGTGGCCCGATTGTCGTGCCAGGCGGTGACCTTGAGCACCGTGCCTTGAGGCAGAACCGGCGCGACGTCTTCGTCATAGACGTAGTTGATGTGCCAGTTCCAGTTGAAGTTGTCGACCATGCTGATCAACTCGCGCTTGCCGGTCGGGTAGATCGCCTCGAGCGACATGGCCTTGCCGCGCATGTGCATGTGCGGCTGGAAGTTCTCGAGACGAGCCGGAGCGCTGAGGACGTGTAGGCCCTGCGACACGGCGAGCTCGCCCGGCGGGATATCCAGCTCGCCGGTACGGCCCTGGAAGAGGTGGAGGATCGTGCGACTCTCGGGGATGTAGTCCTTCGGGTAGAAGTACACGCCGAGCTCGACCACGTCGTCTTTGACCTCTTCACCGTAGGAGTGGTAGTGGACCTCCCAGCGGATCTGGGAGTCCGGCAGCATCAGCTTGCCGGCGCCATCTGGAAAAACCTCGCCGACCTTGCCGACGGCCCATTCCATGAACAGGCCGGCGCTGCGCCGACGGCCGCTGGGCAGGACGGTCGTGTCGTCGCCGGCCGTGCTCGCGAGGCCGACGATGCCTTTCTCTTCCTGAATCAGGCTGGCGAGAACATGGTGGACCACCTTGCGACCGTTCGGGTGTGACGGTCGAATCTCGATCGCCTTGACCCAGCGCTCTTCGGTCAGGCCGGTGTCGACCGTGGGGCGCCACCACTTGTCCTGTCCGGTTGCCGGGACGGTGAAGGGCTCACTGCGAATGATGAGATCCGGCTCACCGAACTGTGAAGCGAGTTGCCATGCCGACGGATCCGGCCACTCGACTGGCTCGGGCATGTCTGCCGGGTCGCCGAGCGGCGCTCCGGCGTCGACCCAGCGCACGATCGTGTCGATCTGCGCATCGGTCAGCGAGCGATCGTTCTTGAACTTGCGGATGCCGACGTTCTGGTCGATGTGCCAGGGAGGCATCCGACGGCTCTCGACCGAGCGTTTGATCGACCGCGCCCAGGGACGGCTCTGCTCGTACGTGAGCAGCGACATGGGAGCCACCGAGCCCGGCTGATGGCAGGACTGGCATTTCTCCTGGAAGATCCGGGACACATCCTTGGCGAATGTCGGATCGGGCTCGACGTCGACGGCCTTGGTCGTCGCGACCGAAGGAGCCGCGAGCAGGAGGCAGATGGCCAGAGTCAAGAGTGTGCCGACCAGCCCGAGGCTGCGGATGTCGGAGCGGAGGTGTTGGGTCTGCATTGGCGTTCCCTCCTAGCGTGAGTCCTGTCTGTGTTCAGACGTCAGCTGGAACAGCGGGTTTCCTAGCTTATCTCTTCCGTTGATTGCTCGTGACTTGCAGTCGTTCGATGCGCACCCGTCGATTCGCCCGGGTTCTCTCTGCGTCGAGCCTCGGCTCATTCACTGACTGAGATCTTGACGAAGCCGTTAGACCAGCAGCACTGCGAGTGGCCCGCGCTCGACAGGCCCGAGTAGTCGTTGGCTCGCACTCTCAAGACGTAGTCACCGGCCTCCGAAAACGTCACTTTGGTGACGGCGCGTCCGGCGTCTGCGCCATCGACTTCCGGAGACTCGGGATCGAGTGTCACGTCGCCCGGACCTCGGTGCTTGAACCAGGTCAGCATGATCGGCTGCTGCTGGCGCCGGCGCGTGAGGACCTCGTCGTCGGTAGCCCAGACCACCAGCTCGTACGGCTGATCGAGCTGTGCCTGGAAGGGGCCGGCGACAATTCCGTCGGGGCCGCTGCCTTCGGGTCCGTCAGCCTCGAATTTCAGGATCGGCGGCACGTTGCCAGAAGCGGGATCTTTCTCGGCGTCGAGTAGCCAGTCGCGGTGCAGGTGGCCTGGGACCGCGAAGGTCTCGCCGCCGTTGCGCAGAGTCCAGACGATCTTCGAATCTCCGAAGTCTGCCGGGACGGTGATGGTGAAAACACCCCAGTGGCGACGCGGATAGAACTTGGTGGGTTGGCCGAGATCTGCGTTTCCCGGAGAGAACGAGTTGTCGTCGCCGATCGGGATGTCGATCACTTCTTCGGCGTTGCGGTTGAAGTAGCCGAACGACAGCGAGAAGGTCCCGTCGTCGTTGGGGAACCAACCTTCATAGGCCGGGGTGACGGTCTGACCGGCCTCTCGAACAGGAGAGAGCGGCAGCTGACCGCTGACTGCGCTCACGGTAAGCAGCGTCGTCAAGAGAACCAGAGGCATTGCCAGGAGCCCTGGGACCCTGGTTCCAATCTGAGACACGGGACTCGAAGCCCCGTCCTTCGCGAGCTCGATTCGCGACATAGCCATCGATTCCTCCCCACGAGCCAGCGTCGCTCGCCTCGACACCACGTCGCTCGTCCTCCGGCCTGATTCGCCGGAAGGAGCTTCTCGGTCAAGCCTCTATCGAGTCTCTATCGAGTCTCTGGTGAGTTGGCGTGGTGTCGCGGCGGATCGTGCTGACCCGGTGCCGCTCTGTGTAAGATGACTCCCTTACTGTACACAAAAGGAGTCGGATGTGAGCATGTCGCGGTCGAGCGAGCGTCGCGCTCTTGCGGATCTGCCGGTGCGTCTGCCGGGTGTCACCGTCCTCGTTACCCTTGTCGCCGTACTGGCGTTGGCGGCTGCGCTGCCGGCGAGCGAGTGGCAGTACTGGGGCGGCGATGCTGCGAGTACTCGCTATCTCCCACTGGATCAGATCAACGCCGACAACTTCGAAGATCTTTCGGTTGCCTGGGTCTGGCGCGCTGACAACTTCGGCCCCTCGACCGACTTCATCCTGCGCTCGACTCCGATCTACGCCGAAGGCAAACTGTTCACGGTGGCGGGTCAGAGACGGACTGCCGTGGCCCTCGATCCGGCGACGGGCGAGACGCTTTGGATGTTTCGCGAGCCGGAGACCACGCGCTGGCGCAATTCGATGCGCAAGAACTATGGCAAGGGTGTCGCGTACGCCGAGGTCGACGGCGAAGGTCGCCTGTTCCTGGTCACGCCAGCGTTCATCATGCACGCCCTGCATCCGAGCAACGGGCGGCTCATCGAGAGTTTTGGCAACGAAGGCACCGTCGATCTGCTGGCCGACTTCGGCTATCCCTACGATCCCGACAAGGGCATCGATCTCGAAGTCGGCTACATCACGAGCTCGTCGCCGCCCATCGTGGTCAACGGCGTCGTGATCATCGGCAACTCTCACCAGCAGGGGTACATGCAGACCCGTGTCGAGAACGTGCCCGGCCACATCCTGGGCTACGACGCCAAGACCGGTGAGCACAAGTGGAAGTTCAACGTCATCCCGCAGCCTGGTGAGTACGGTCACGAGACGTGGGAGAACGACGCCTGGTCGTACACCGGCAACGTGTCGGCCTGGGCGCCGCTCTCGGCAGACCCCGAGCTCGGTCTCGTCTACATCGTCACTGACGGTGCCACGATCGACAACTGGGGTGGCTTTCACCCGGGCAGCAACCTCTTCAGCACGAGCATCATCGCGCTCGACGTCGAGACCGGGGAGCGCAAGTGGCACTACCAGACGGTCCATCACGACATCTGGAACTACGACAACCCCACCGCTCCCAACCTGGTCGACATCACGGTCGACGGCAAGCCCATCAAGGCGCTCGTGCAGACGACCAAACAGAGCTGGGCGTACGTCCTCGATCGTGAGACGGGCGAGCCGGTGTGGCCCATCGAGGAGCGTCCCGTCCCGCAGACTCTCGTTCCCGGTGAGAAGTCACATCCCACTCAGCCGTTCGTGACCAAGCCGGCTCCTTACGAGATGCAGGGAGTGACACAAGACGACCTGATCGACTTCACTCCCGAGCTGCGAGCCGAGGCGATCGAGGCCACCAAGGACTACCAGTTCGGTCCGCTGTTCCTGCCCCCGATCCACCGAGACAACGAGCAGGGATTCAAGGGGTCGATGAACTGTCCCGGTGGTAACGGCGGCACGAACATTCCAGGTGGTGCGGCGGTCGATCCCGAGACGGGGATTCTCTACGTCGCGTCGATCAAGTCGTGCGGCACGTTCTCGCTCGTTCCCGGCGAGGAGAACACGCAGGTCGTTCGTCAGCTGACCGGCAAGACGGTGTCCGCCTTCATCAGTGGCGGCAGAGGACCACGGAGGATTCGCGGCCTGCCCTGGTGGAAACCTCCGTACGGACGGATCACTGCAATCGACCTCAACACCGGTGAGCACCTGTGGTGGATTCCCAACGGCGACATGCCGGACTTCATCAAAGAGCACCCGGATCTCAAGGGGCTCGATATCCCGAACACCGGCCAGCCGAGTCATGCGACCAAGCTGGTGACCAAGACGCTCCTCATGTACGGCGAAGGCCGAGGTACTACCGGCCGCTTCCACGCGCACGACAAGCGCACCGGCGAGCGGGTCGGAACGGTCGAGCTTCCCGCCCCGACCAACACCGTGCCGATGACGTACATGCACGATGGCAAGCAGTACATCGTGGCATCGGTCGGCGGTCGCACCCACCCGGGGGCGCACGTCGCGCTGGTGCTGCCGGACTGAGCCCGTAAGAACTCCAATAGACAGACCTCGGAAGAGAGAGAGAGAGAGAACTCTCAGCGCTCAACTTCTCCATGGAGAATCTCAAGACGATGAAATCCCGCACGATTGGCGTTGCGCTCCTCGGTGTCGCGTTCCTGTTTGTCATTCAACCGACGCTCGGCCAGTCGGCGAAGGCGCCCGACGAGGTCGAGTTCTACGGCAATCCGCGATCGCCAATCTCGGGCGGCGTGGTCATTCCGGCAAATCGCGCCTACGTCTGGACCAGCGGCACGGTGCCCGGAGTCGCGGACGAGAATGCGGCCCGCGACTCGCGCGAACGTTACGGCGATACCTATACCCAGGCTGCGAGCGTGCTGGACAGGATCGAGGGCCAACTGAAGGAGCAGGGATTGACGATGAAAGACGTCGTCTACATCCGGGCCTATCTGGTGGGGGATCCCGAAAACGGTGGGCGCATCGACATGCAGGGCTGGTCGAAGGCTTTTGGCGAGGTTTTTGGCACTGACGACAATCCCACGAAACCCGCGCGCTCCACCGTGGGCGTCGCAGCTCTGGTCGTGCCCAACTGGCTCATCGAGATCGAAGCGTTCGCGGTGTTTCCAGAGTGATTGCGAGGTCGGTTTCGGCTCACTCGGCGACGCGACGTCGTGGTGCTCGAGTGGCGATGGCGATGGGGCTCCTATTGCTCGCCGCCTGCGCCGGTGAGCCACCGATCACCCATCGGGCCGGAACCGAAAACGGTGAGTGGCGCTACTACGGTGGTGACGCCGGCAGCACGCGCTACTCGCCTCTCGACCAGATCGACCCGAGCAACGTCGCCGATCTCGAGATCGCTTGGCGTTGGAGCTCCGAATCGCTCGAGCATCCGCGCTCCGATGGCTACCTCAGGACCACTCCCCTCAAGGTGGGTGATCGCCTCTACGCGACGGCTGGCTACATACGGAGTGTCGTAGCTCTCGATCCGGCTACGGGTGAGACTCTGTGGGTCTTCAAACCCGATGAACCGGAACGGGCAGGGCGGGCTCGTGGCGGCTCAGGACGCGGCGTCGCCTACTGGACAGACGGTGAGGTCGAGCGGCTGTTTTTCGTCTCGCGGTCGTTCAAGCTCTTCTCGCTCGACCCCGAGACCGGTGAGCCCGATGCCACTTTTGGCGACGGTGGTGAGGTGAGTCTGCTCGTCGACCTCGGTGAGCATGCGAAGCCGGACTCGATCACCTCGACGTCGCCACCGATCGTCGTGGGCGACGTGGTCGTCGTCGGGTCGACGTTTCCGCCGTCGACCACTCGCAAAGAAGCACCACCGGGTGACATTCGTGGCATCGACGCCCGCACCGGCGAGATCCTCTGGAGTTTTCACGTCGTTCCCCACCCCGGTGAGTACGGACACGACACCTGGGAAGACGACTCGTGGCAGTACACCGGCAACTCGGGGGCGTGGGCGCCGCTGACCGCGGACCCGGAGCTCGGGTACGTCTACTTGCCGACCGAGACGCCCACCGTCGACTTCTACGGCGGGCACCGTCCGGGTGACAACCTGTTCGCCGAGAGCGTCGTTTGTCTGGACGCGCGCACCGGCGAGCGCGTGTGGCACTACCAGCTCGTTCATCACGGCATTTGGGACTACGACACGCCGGCGCCACCAATCCTGGCGGACATCGTCGTCGACGGTCGCGAGATCAAAGCCGTGGCTCAGGTGACCAAGCAGGGGTTCACCTACGTCTTCGACCGCGTAACGGGGGAGCCGGTCTGGCCGATCGAGGAGCGACCGGTGCCGCAGACCGACGTTCCGGGCGAAAAGAGTGCGCCGACACAGCCGCATCCGACGTGGCCGCCGCCGTTCGAGCCGCAGGGCATCACTGAAGACGTGCTGATCGACTTCACGCCCGAGCTGCGCGAAGAGGCGATCGCGATGCTGGATCAGTTTCGGATCGGCCCTCTCTTCACGCCACCTTCGTTGGTGGTCGAGGGTGGCACCCAGGGAACCCTCGTCTTGCCGGGCATCATGGGTGGGGCGAACTGGCCCGGAGCCGTTCTCGATCCGGAGACCAACGTCTTGTTCGTACCGTCCGTGACCAATCCCACGGTCGTCGCGGTCGGAGCCCCCGATCCTGCACGCTCGAACCTGCGCTACAACCGGGTCGCAGGTGGACGATCCGAGGGACCTCAGGGGCTGCCCCTGGTCAAACCGCCTTGGGGGCGGATCACGGCGATCGATCTGGATTCGGGTGAGCATCTCTGGATGGTGGCGAACGGCGAGACGCCCGACTACGTCAAGGAGCATCCCGCTCTCGAGGGACTGGACATTCCTCCGACGGGGCGGGGCGGACGCGCCGGTGCACTCGTCACCAAAACCTTGCTCTTTGCGGGAGAAGGGCCCGGAATGTATGCCGAGCCGAAAGCCTCAGGAGGCACGATCCTCAGGGCCTTCGACAAGAGCGACGGCTCGATCCTGGCTGAGCACGAGCTTCCCAACAACCAGACGAGTCTCCCCATGACCTACGAGCACGAGGGCCGACAGTACGTGCTGATTGCCGTGGGCCAGCGCCGTGAGCACGGCGAGATCGTGGCTTTCGCGCTGCCCGAGTGACGACTCGGTTCTTCTCTCCGCAACGCGCCTCCAGGTGGCGAGGTCTGCGGTTGTCGACTCTCGGTGCTCTCGCATGCCTCATCTTGGGCTGCGCTGGATCGGCGACCGAATCGACAGGCTCGGAGGGTTCAGCCGAGACGGCTCCCGGTTGGCGTCAGTGGGGCGGGCCGAGTCGCGACTTCGAGATCGCGTCGTCGCCTCCGCTGGCGACGACCTGGGCGCAGGACGGGCCGCCGGTGCTTTGGCGTCGTCCGCTGGGTAACGGCCACTCGGCAATCCTCTACGACGCTGGCCGCCTCTATACCCTCTATCGTGAGGGAGACGCGCGCAGTCGCACTGGACCCTGGTCCGGAGAGGAGACGGTCATCGCTCTCGACGCGAGCACCGGCGAAACCCTGTGGGAGCACAGCTACCCGTCGAGCGTCCAGGACTTCGGTCGGGGTGCAGGCCCTCACGCGACGCCGCTGATCGTAGGTGACCGGCTT
>JANQPS010000318.1 GCA_028285365.1 Thermoanaerobaculia bacterium
GAGCGCGTGAATCCGAGAATGCCGGCCTTCGCGGCGCAGTAGGCTGCCGCTCCGGCGCCGCCGGCGGTCCCCATGATCGAGCCCATGTTGATGATCGCGCCGGACATCTGAGGGTTCATGATCTCGAGGCCAGCTCGCGTGCAGTAGAAGGTGCCGTCGAGGTGAACCGCCAGCATCCGGCGCCATTCATCATCAGTCGCTTCGACCGTAAAGTCCAGATGGGTCTCCACAGGCCCACCGGCCTGGACTTCCGCAACCTGCTGCAGGGAGCGAGCCTGCCACCTCTCGCGCCGCTCCTCGTCCTGCTCAACGCCGCTGATCCCTGCGTTGTTCACGAGCACGTCGAGGCGTCCGACGTCGTTGCGAATGGCGTCGAACATGCTGTTCACCGCCCCCGAGTCCGCCACGTCGGCCACGTAGTAGCGTGCGTCGAGCTCTCGAGCCGTTGCGGACGCAGTCGTCTCGTCCAGGTCGTTGAGCAGGACCGTCGCTCCTTCTTCCGCGAAACGTCTGCAGATGCTGGCGCCCAGGCCGCGCCCGGCTCCAGTGATCAGTGCAGTCTTTCCTTCGAGTCGTTTCATCGATATCCCCGGTTATGGGCCGTGGTTCGACCCTCATTCTCGAGTCAGCTTCGGATCTCAGCTCTGCGACTTCAGGCGGGCAGAAACCTCTTCTACCGCTCTCCAGACACGCAGCAGATTGTCGCCCCAGAGCTTGGCGAGCTGTTCCTCGGAGTAGCCGCGCCGCATGAGCTCAGCCGTCACGTTCGGCGTCTCCGAGGCGTCGTCCCACCCGTCCACTCCGCCACCACCGTTGAAGTCGGAGCTGATCCCTACATGGTCGATACCAATCCGCTCGACCGCGTAGTCGATGTGATCGACGAAGTCACTGACGGTCGCGCGTGGCCACTGCCGGTCGATCTCAGCCATTCTGGCCTCGTACTCGTCTCGACGCTCACCCTGGAGAGCACGAACACCTGCAAAACCGTCGATGCCCATGGACTCTCGGAGTTCCGATGTGGCCCGACGCTTCTCAGGCGACACCGCTTTGACGAACGAGTCGAGCGCCACGATCTGGATGACACCGCCGTTTGCGGCCAGCGCATCCAGCTGCTCGTCGTCCACGTTGCGAGGCACGCCAGCGAGCGCTGTGACGCTCGAATGAGAGGCGATGACGGGTGCTTCTGACAGCTCGGCTGCATCCAGCATCGCCTGTTTCGAGATGTGGGAAACGTCCACCATGATGCCGAGCCGATTCATCTCGGCAATCACCTGTCGACCAAAGTCGCTGACACCGTCGTGCTCTGCCTCGTAATCGCCGAGGTCGAATCGAGGCGTCGATGAATCAGCAATGTCGTTGTGACCGCCGTGAGCGAGCGTGATGTAGCGCGCTCCGAGCTCGTGGTACCGCTCGAGCAGTCCGAGGTCGCGACCGATCACATATCCGTTCTCGATCCCGATCGCCGCCACCAGCTTTCCCGCCGCCGAGATGCGCTCGACGTCAGCGACGCTGTGAGCCAACTCGATGCGCTCCGGATATTGCTCGGTCATCCGATGAATCGCGTCGAACTTGATCATCGCGTCAGCCTTGGCCTTTGCGATGTTCGCCTCGGTCCGCTCGGTCTGGCCGACGTAGACGATGAAAAACCCGACGTCCAGGCCACCTCGCTCCATCTTGGGCAAGTCGATCTGCATCTGCGACTCGACGCCGGGGTCGGCCGCCGGAGTGGCGAAATCGAACGGAATGTCATCGTGGGTATCGATCGTTAGGAGCCTCTGATGGACTGCGAGGACCTGCTCCTCGCTGACCTCGATCGACCCATCGACGGCCTCGGGACCACCACCGTCTCCGGGCTCCACGGTGTCGCCGCAGCCGACCAAGACTGCCGTTGCCACCAGGATTGCGATCCCGACACTTGCTCGCGAGAAGAGGGTCCGGCTCTGCACGCTTCGATCCATGAAAAGTCCCTTGCTGCATTGATAAGATTCGCGATCTTAACGCCCGGGAAGGCACTCAGACGCACTCCAGATTCGCCTCACCCGGTCGTCAGCGACCCCGACGATCCACAGGAGACCGGCCCGTGAAGCGCAACTCTCTCTTCTCACGCTCCAGGCGCACGCTGTCGGGCGACGACGCTCTCCAGTCGGCTCACGGCCCGCCAGGCCTCATCAGCCTGCTTGGCGCAGGCCTCGTGTTGCTCATGCTTCTCGTAACGCCGGCGATCGCTCAAGAGACCGACGCGACTGACGAGGTCGCACCGGCGATCGAGCTTCCGGCATCGGCAACGCTCGACATCGAGCCTTCACAGCTCACCCTGGAGGTTGGCGAGACGTCTCAGATCACCGCCCGGGTGATGGACGGGGAGACCGAGATCGAAGGCGCCAACGTGGTGTTCTTCTCTCGCAGTCGACGCAACGTCGGAGTCAATCCGTCGGGCGTCGTCGAAGCTTTTGGTCCCGGTGAGTTCACCCTCGTCGCTCTCGTCCCCAAGAACACCGAAGACCGACCGCGTCGCGCCGAGCCACTGCTGCGCGCCGAGATCACCGTGACGATCCCGAACCCTCCTGTGGCAACGGTCGAGATCGTCGATCTTCCGCAGCGCTTCTACGCCGAGACCACACTGGCGCTAGCGAGCCGGGTCGTCGACCGCTCTGGCGCGCTTCGCCAGGATGTCGAGGTCAGCTACAGCTCGTCCGACCCTGCGGTTGCCGAACCAGACGAGTTCGGCTACCTGCATCTGAAGTCTCCGGGGCGAGCAACGCTGAGCGCGCAGGCAGAGTCCGCGACAGCCGACGTCGAGGTCCGAGTCGGCGAGCAGATCGTCGAGAGTTTCGAGCTCGAGGCCTCCGCGACGGAAGTCCGGACCGGAGACGTGGTCGACTTGCGAGCGGTGGCTCGCGACTCCCGCGGCCGTGACGTCGAGCACCTGCCGATCCAGTACTCCGTGGCCAGCTCGGTCAGCTACGACATCCTGGCACCCGGATCGTCGGCGCAGGTCTTCCAAGAGGGCAAGTTCGTGGCCGAGCGATCCGGCGTCTACACCGTCGTGGCTTCGAGTGGCCCGCATACCGCGACCGAGCGCATTCGGGTGAGGCCGCGGGACATCCGCAAGAACCTCAAGTTCATCGGCCAGGGTCGAGTGAGCGATCGTCACACCTCGGACCTCTGGGTGTGGGAGGGAGCCGACGGTCGAGACTACGCCATCACCGGAACCTGGGGTGCCGAAGGCCATGCCTATTTCTGGGATGTGACCAACCCGGAGAACATCACGCTCGTCGACACCGTCAGAGTCGACGCGCGCACGGTCAACGACGTCAAGATCTCGGAGGACGGGCGGATCGCGGTCATCAGTCGTGAGGGGGCCTCGAACCGCAAGAACGGTCTCGTCATCCTCGACGTCGCCGATCCGGCCAACGGAGTCCGGATCATCTCGCGCTACGACGATCAGCTCAAAGGCGGAGTGCACAACGTTTTCGTACACCGGGATCACGTCTACGCGGTCAACAACGGTCGCCGCTTCGACATCATCAGCATCGAAGACCCCTCCGAGCCCTACCGCGTTGGACGCTTCGAGCTGGACACACCGGGCCATGCCATTCACGACGTCTGGGTCGTCGACGGAGTTGCCTTCACGTCGAACTGGGGTGACGGGGTCTACGCTATCGACGTCGGCGGCGGCGGCAAGGGAGGCGCCCCCAACAACCCGGTCGTGCTCGGTTCGTATCAGTATCCGAGCGGTTGGAACCACGCAGCGTTCCCCTATCGGAGTGAGTCGACCGGCAAGTTCTACGTCTTTGCCGGTGACGAGGCATTCCCCTACGGCCTCACCGGACGCAATCCAGGGGAAGCGCCGCCCCGCGCAGCCGGCTGGATTCACATCGTCGAGTGGGATGACTGGGAAAACCCGCGCGAGGTCGCCAGGTATCAGGTTCCCGAAGCCGGAACTCACAATCTCTGGATCGAGGACGACGTCCTGTACGTGGCCTACTACAACGGCGGCCTGAGGGTGGTCGACGTCTCCGGCGAACTGCGCGGCGACCTCTATCGCCAGGGACGAGAGATCGCTCTGTTCATGCCGTACGACGGCGAGGGTTACATTCCGAACTCACCCTTCACCTGGGGACCGCAGCCCTACAAAGGCACCATCTTCTTCTCTGACTGGAACTCCGGTTTGTGGGCAGTCGAGCTCGAGGATCCCGAGAGACAGCTCAACGTCGGCGAGCCGCAGTAGGCTCACGATCAGCACGCAAGCCGCCATCGACGGCCCATTGGCCACCCGACGACCATCACGCCAATCGACCTGGAGCCCAACTTGAATCCCCACAACTCGATGCCCCGCAATCGCTACAACCACTCGCTGCGAGCCCAGGGTTCTCGGTCGGCTCCCGACCAGTTCACCTTGCGTGTCGGGATCGTCTTGGCTCTGGTGACCTGTGTACTCGCTGTCAGCGTCGCACCCGTGCTTGCGGAGGATGAGAGTGACGCGCAGGCTCCCACCCGCGAGTATTTCGCCTACATCTGCGCCGAATCGGAAGACGAGGTCTCTCTGATTCAGTTCGGACCGGGCGGCGCCGAGATCGCCAAGACCATCGAGGTCGGCAGCTTCCCGGCCGAAATCGAGGGCCCCCACGGCATCAACGTGTCTCCTTCCGGTCGCTACTGGTACGTCTCGGTCTCGCATGGCCAACCGTTCGGAACCATCCACAAGTACTCGACGGGGACAGACGAGTGGGAAGGAGACGTGCGCGTCGGCATGTTTCCGGCCACCCTCGACGTCTCCATGTCGACCGGCCTGCTGTACGTCGTCAACTCCGACTTTTATGGCGACCACGTGCCGAGCACGATTTCCGTCATCGAGACATCTACGATGACCGAGATCGAGCAGATCAGCACCGGAACCATGCCGCACGGAGCCCGTCTCGACGGAAAAGGCAGCATGCTCTACTCGGTCAACATGATGGATGACGAACTGGTCGAGGTCGATGGCTTGCGTTTCGAGATCACGAGACGGCTCGCCCTCGGTGAGATGAAGCACGGCTCGGGCGACCACTCGATGCACGGTAGCGGGCACGGGCCCATGGTCGAACCCTCCTGGGTCACCGCGCCGACTGCCAGGGGCAAGGTCTACGTAGCAGCGCTTTCCGGCAACCAGATCATCGAGGTCGACCTCGATTCGTGGAAGGTCTCACGACGTTTCGACACCCCCGCGGGTCCCTACAACGTCGACGTCTCACCGGACGGCAACCTGCTCGCCGTGACGTACAAGAAGGCCGACGCCGTGGGCTTCTGGGACCTCGATCAGGGCAAAGAGATCAAGCGCATCGAGACCACACGGCGGATCCCTCACGGAATCGTGATCACGGCAGACGGTCGCTATACCTTCGCCACCGTCGAGGGCGTCGGGGGCGAGCCCGGTTCGGTCGAGATCTATGACAACCAGGCCCTGGTTCGCGTCGCCGTCGTCGACGTCGGCAAGCAGGCCGGCGGAATTGCACTGTGGGAGCGGAGCGGTCCTTGACGAGTCGGAACGCCGACAGCCGTACCGCGCTCAGCGTCTTCCTCTCGCGAGTCGCTCGCCGGGTTCGTTGGATCAGAGGGATCCGGCGGGCCAGTCCCTGTGTCCTCGTCGCGTGCCTGCTGCTCCTCGTCGCAGCGATCGCCAGCGCTTTCGGTGCGTTCGCCGTCTCGTCCCCCCTCTACTGGCTCTCCGGACTGGTGCTGTTGGCAAGTCTCGTCGTTCTCGTGACCGCCCTCAGTCCCTGGCGAGCGCCCGATCTGCTACGAGCAGCCACGACGACGGATCAGAGAGCCGGGCTCAACGATCTCATGCGCTCGGCCGTCGAGATCGGATCGCGGCCTGAAGGCCAATCTCGCCGCGAAGAGGAAGAACGCCCGTTTCGCGAGCTACTGGCAGCCAGGGCGTCCCAACAGGCCCGGGAGCTCGATGTCGACCAGGTCGCCCCGGTCGTCGTTCCGCGCCATCTGATCGTCTCGGTAGCATCGGTCCTCATTGCGCTGGCACTCCCCACCGCCGATACCGAGAGACGACTCTTCTCCCTCCAGTCGAGCGACCTGATCACCCGGGACGTTGCGACGGAGCCGCTCTCGGACGAAACTGAAGCTTCGGAAACCGATCCCCCTATCGAGCTGGAGCGCATGGAGCTCGAAGAGGAGAATGCGCCGACACGACTGGCGCAACTCCTCGATGTCGAGCTCGAGCTCAGCGCGCTCTCTGACGAGCCGGGCGAAGGCTCAGCCGGCGAGACCAGCGACCGCGAGCTCACCGATGCCGAGCTCGCTGCACTCGAAGAGGCCCTTGCGGAGAACCAACAGATGGGCGAGGGGCCGGCGGACATGCCAGCCAGCACCGAAGCTCAGAGCGACGGTCTCAAGGAGTTGGCTCGCGAAGGCGGCGACGAAGCACCCACCGACGGTACCGATCCCGAGCACGCAGGCGGGGAAAGTGCTCAAAGCGGCGAAGGACAGGCACAAGTTGGCGAGCAGGCTAGCGACGCCAATCAGCAAGGTCCCGTCAAAGAGATCGAAATGCCTCCGCCACCGGGCTCGAAGATGCAGCGTGCCAACGATGCTGCACAGGCCGACGCCCGCCTCAACGCATCCGCGCAGAACGGACAGCAGATGCCACGCGCCCAAGCCGAACGCCAGTCGAGCGAAGCATCGGCGGGCGGCGAGGCTGGTGGTCCTCAGGGCGACCAGGTCGCCCCTCTCGGTCAGCAGCCCAAGGAGTCAGAAGTCACGCTGGAGCTCGCCGTGCTCGTGAGCGACATGGAGGAGAAGGAGAAGCGCGAGAAGACGCGCAAGTTCAAGGAGAGTCGACAGCAGGGCGCCAAACTCAGCCTGATCTCGGTCGAGCCCGCAGAGTGGCCCGAGGTACCCGATGTCGAACGACGAAGATCCTTCGAGCGTCAACATCAGTCGACGATCCACGACTACTTCGTACCCTCCCCGCGTGAGAGTGATGGCAGCACCTCGTCATCACCCCAGGCCGACCAGTCGGCAGCCACATCCCAATCCGAAGAGAGCGCCAATCGTGGCGGCTCCGACGATTGAGAGGAGAGCCGTCGAGCTGGACTGTGCCTCCCATCCCACCCCAAAGACTGCCAAGCCCATTCGTGCCTTCGCAGAGCGCAGCGGGTTTCCCCTAGCGTGGGTTGCCAACGTAGAATCAATCGCCATTCCCGCACCCGGGCCGTCGTCCTCGGTGGCCCCAAGCAGCCCCGAAGTGCCAGGCAGTCGAAGATCCTGATGTCATCCCTGTCGATGTCGTCGTTCTCGATGTCTGCTGCATGCGCGGCTCTTTCCCCAGCCGAGAGGAGCACCCTTGATCTCCGAAGCCGAAAACCGACTCGCTGACTTCCGTACCCTGTTCGAGCAGGCCTACTCCGAGATCGGCAAGGTCATCGTCGGCCAAAAGTCCAGTGTCGAGTCGATACTCGTTTGCCTCTTGGCTGGTGGCCACGTGCTCCTCGAGGGAATTCCCGGGCTGGGGAAGACCAAGCTCGTCCAGACCCTGGGCGACGTGTTGCATCTGGACTTCGACCGCATCCAGTTCACTCCGGACCTCATGCCGGGCGACATCATCGGTACGAATATCCTCCAGGAAGACGAGCACGGCGAGAGGACACTCATGTTCCGGCCCGGTCCGATCTTTGCCCACCTGATCCTCGCGGACGAGATCAACCGAGCCACTCCCAAGACCCAGTCGGCGCTACTGGAGGCGATGCAGGAACGTACGGTCTCGGTTGGTCGGACGAGCCACACGCTCGACGAGCCGTTCTTTGTCATGGCGACGCAGAATCCACTCGAAATGGAAGGTACCTATCCCCTCCCCGAGGCTCAGCTGGATCGCTTCTTCATGAAGCTCAAGATGACGTATCCAACTCGTGAGGATCTGCACGAGATCCTCGGCCGAACGACGAGCGCCGAGACGCCCGAGGCACGGGCCGTCCTGTCCCGAGAGCAGGTCCTCGAGATGCGTCGCACGACACGCTCGGTGCCGATTTCGCGCGAGGTCACCGACTACGCCATTCGCCTCGCCCTGGCAACCCAGCCAGACGACCCGACCGCACCCGACCTCGTGAAGCGCTACGGACGCATGGGAACCAGTCCTCGTGGCGCGCAGGCGCTGGTGCTCGCGGGCAAGGTCAGAGCTTTGCTTCACGACCGAGCCCACGTTGCCTGCGACGACGTTCGCGAACAGGCCCTTTCGACTCTGCGTCATCGCGTTCTCCTCAACTTCGAAGGTGAAGCCGAGGGCATCGATACCGACGACTTGCTGCTGCAGGTTCTCGAGACCGTTCCGGAGGCCTAGCAAGCAGTGGTGAGGGTGCCCTCAGTCCGACCTGTAGACGTCGTCGACACAAAAGACCTCACGCCTAGGGGGTTTCGAGTCTCCGGCGTCGCCGCAAGCCTGCGGAGGGCCGCGTCGTGAGTCCTCCTGCGGCCGGGGCACTCGAGCTCTTCGACGCGGACTTTCTGAGGCGTCTCGAAAACCTCAAGCTCGTCTCCAAGCAGCTCCTGCCGGGTGCTTTCAAAGGCGAGCACCGATCTCGCAAACGCGGCTCCGGAATCGAATTCGCCGACTACCGACCCTACGTGGAAGGTGACTCGCTGCGCTTCGTCGACTGGCCTGCCTATCTCAAGTTCGACAAGCTCCTGGTCCGGCTCTTCGAAGAGGAGGGTGACCTTCCCGTCTATCTCTTTCTGGACTCGAGCGGTTCGATGACCGCCCACGTCACGAGCGCGACCGACCGAACGGAGCTCGCCGCGACCAAGGCCGACTACGCACGACGCATCGTCGCGGCGTTCGCTTACATCGGATTGACCAATCTCGACCGCGTCAGCATCACCGCCTACGCGGACGGCATGCGTGACTGCCTGGACACCATTCGAGGACCCGGCCAGATCATCCGCGCACTGCGCTTCCTGGAAGGTCTCGAGTTCAGCGGAGAGAGCGACATCGGTGCAGCGCTCGTCAAGTTCTTCGAGAGACCCAGACGTCGGGGACTCGTCGTCGTCGTCTCCGACTTCTACGATGCCTCGGCTGACGACGGTCTGCGGCGTCTCTTCCAGCGACGCCACGACGTCCTACTGGTGGCAATCCGAGATCCGAGCGACTCGCCACCAGACATTGCCGGGCGAGTCGAGCTGATCGACTCGGAGAGTGGCCGGAGCAGCCTGGTCATGCTGGATCCAGCCCTGGTCAGCGCCTATCGCGAGGAGCTCGAAGAGACCGACCGACAGCTTCAGAGTCTCTGCAAGCGCAGAAACTGGTCATTCCTCGAAGCCTCGACCCAGGTCGCGTTCGACGAACTGATCCTCGAAGTCTTCAAGCAAGGACGTCTCTTGCGATGACCTTCACTCAGTTCCCGACCGCCTCGGCTCTGGGCCTCCTGGCTGCCACCGGTCTGGCGATCGTTCTGATCTACCTGCTCAAGCCGCCCCCGCAGCGGGTCGTCGTGCCTTCGACGCTACTGTGGGAAAAGCTCGCCGCCAAACCCAGGCCGCGCGATCGTTGGCGCACTTTGCTGTCCCTGCTGATCTCGCTCATGATCGCCTTGGGATTGGCTGCGGTGCTCGCTGGTGCCGACATCATGGGGGACAACCGGCTGCGTCGACCGATCCTCGTCATCGACGACGCACCCTCCATGGCGGCAGGCGCCAACCAAACGCGCATGGACGCCGCTCGGGACGCCGCACGTCAGTTGATTGCGGGAGCTCTGACGCCGATCACCATTGCCGACACGAGTTCGTCTTTTGGGATCCGTACGTTCTCGACCCCCGCGGCCGCCCTCGAAGCGCTCGACGAGATCATCGTTCACGCCAATCGTCCGACGGCATTTCCCAAGCTCCCGGCCGACTGGATCGGCGGGGATCGCCACCTCGTCGTCATCACCGACGGGGTTCACGCGCTGGAGATTCCTGACACCGCTCGAGTCGTCGACGTCTATGAGCCGGTCGAGAACGTCGGCATCAGCCGGTTCGAGACCCGCGCGCGTGTGGCTGGCTCCCGCTCCCTCTTTCTCGAGGTCCACAATGGAGGTGAGCAGCCGTCGACGAGTCGGCTCCAGATCGAGGACACGAGGGGCACGACGCTGGTCGACCGTGACCTCGACCTGCGCGCGGGAGAGCGCTGGACGGCGGTCCTGGATCTCGATCAGAGTCGTGCTGCGGTCGAGCCTGGTTCCGCCCTCCGAGGAACCGTGCTCACGCCGGACGACGGCTACCGCCAGGACGACAGAGCCTGGGCTCGAGCACCGGTCGTCAGCGATATCGCCCTCGGCTTTGCCGGCCCCGATGATTCGGCCGTCAAGCGAGTTCTCGAAGCTGATCCGGGAGTGTCCGTCACCAGTCAGATCGAGACCGCCCCCCGCCTCGTGCTCGAAGGCGTCGCGCCCGAGTCACCTCCTCTGGTACCGACATTGCTCATCGCGCCGCCAAACGCTCCCTGGCTCCCCAGCCGCGCAGAGACGAAGTCCGCAGCTCGCTTCTCAGAGCTGCGCCTCGTGCCGATCGCCAGCACTGCAAGCTCGAGCCCTCTCGCTGCAGACCATGAGGACACACGGGTCATCGAAGGCGCCGAGATCGAGGAGGTCCTCGTTTTCGAAGACGACGCTCTCGATCCATTGCTCGTCAGCGACGACGACACCGTGTTGGCCGGCTGGGTCGCAGCCAGTCCCGGTTCCGAGCTCGAAGCTCCGGTTCTCGTCCTCACCTTCGATCCGTCCACCTCGAACCTCCCCCTCGCGGATTCGTTCCCTCTTCTGATCTCGGCACTCGTTCGCCAGCTCGACCGGGTCGTCGTCGAAGAGAGCCGCGGTCCGGGACTTCACGAAGTCGACACTTCGCTCGACGTGACCACCGACGGCGCGCGACGCACCCTCATGCAGGATCAGGAAGGGCAGTCCGTTCGCGCCATCCCTGGTAGCCCCGGCCACGATTTCTTCGAGCTCCAGGCAGGACTCTACGAGTCGTCAGGCGGCGCCGAGTCTTCCGCGGACTCGATGACCATCACTCCACGCGGGCCGGTCACCCTTCGCCGAGGTGCCGAACTCCAGGTCCAGCGGCTCGAGCTCGCGGGTTCCACGGGACCAGGTCTCTCCTGGATTGCCTACCTCGTCGCCGCTCTCATCGCCACGGAGTTGTGGCTGCGAAGTCGGGGCCTGACGGAATGAAGGTCGCACTCCTCCTGCGGGGGCTCGTCCTCAGTCTCCTGTTGATCGCTCTCCTCCGTCCCGTATTGAGGCTCCCCACCGAGCGCCTCGCCATTTCGGCAGCAGTCG
This sequence comes from Thermoanaerobaculia bacterium, assembly GCA_028285365.1. Classification (GTDB taxonomy): domain Bacteria; phylum Acidobacteriota; class Thermoanaerobaculia; order Multivoradales; family Multivoraceae; genus JANQPS01. The sequence goes on from JANQPS010000318.1 coordinate 11,304, forward strand.
ATCTCTCGGCGAGCGTCGACGAAGCGTCACTGGCTGAGGCGCTGCAGCTCGTCGAAGATCTCGAGGCAAGTCCCGTGGACTTGCAGATCGTCGCTTTTGCGGCCGATACGCTGCCAGTCGACGATCTCGAAGCTCTGCAAACCCTCAACGTCTACGACTCCCGTGAGCTTGCTGAGACTGGCAGGGCCACCTCCGCGCTCGAAGACGTCGCCGCAGAGGGTCTGGTGCTCGATCGATCAGCCAGCCGACTCTCGGAGGCCGTGACCACGGCCGCCGCACTGATACCGGAGGATCGCGTGGGACGGGTCCTGCTCCTCAGTGATGGTCTGGGCACGGATGGCAGCCTGCGGGACGCGCTCGCACCCCTACTCGAGCGCGAGGTTCGAGTCCACACCGTCCCGCTGGCCACGGTACCTGGTCCTGCCCATCTTGCTTCACTCAGGACCACGGAAACTCCGCGGGCCGGTGCGGCGACTCCTGCTCTCCTGGAGATCGTCTCGCCTTCGGCGGAGACCATCGAGCTCACGATTCGCGAAGGTGCAGGCGCGCGACGCACGGTGCCCGTCGACGTGAGCCGCGGTCGCAGTTTCGTCGAGCTCGACTTGTCGTTCGACGAGAGCGGAGACCAACCACTGCGAGTGGAGATCGAAGGTACCGACCAACGCCTGCTGGCCACCGTGCCGGTGGCCCCACAGCTGACCATGCTGGTCATGGAGTCCGGTGAGCCCAGTCGCGAGCTCTGGAACCAGCTGTCAGAAAGCGGCTGGCGGATCGAGCGCCATCCCGTCCCCCTCCCTCTGCAGCCGAGAGACCTCACACAGGTAGACGTCGTGATTCTGAGCGACACCTCGGCCAACGACATTCCCGAGCGCACGTTTCTGACTCTCGAAGACTTTGTCCTCGAGCGAGCCGGTAGCCTCCTCTTTGCGTCCGGGGAGTCTTCCTTCGGCGAAGAAGGTTGGGCCGGAGGCCGGCTCGAAACCCTTCTCCCCGTCAAGTTCCGCGTCGAGGAAGAAAAGACCGACGTCGCCTTGATGATCGCCCTCGACAAGTCCTACAGCATGAAAGGCGACAAGATCGACCTTGCAAAGGAGGCCACGAAAGCCGCGCTCGGCGAGCTTCGGGACGAGCACCGCTTCGGCCTGGTCGCATTCGACTGGAACACCTACGACGTCGTGCCCCTCCAGGACGCGAGCGAGCGTGACTCGATCGCCGAACGCATCGGTCGCATCGAAGCGAGTGCCCAGACCAACTTCTTCCCGGCGCTCGAGTCGTGTTTCCGCCAGCTGCGCGACGAAGAAGCCGAGGTCAAGCACGTCATCCTGATCTCCGACGGCAAGACCTACCCCGATGACTACCAGGGTTTGGTCACGCGCATGCAAGAAGCCGAGATCACCGTCTCCACCGTCGGGGTCGGCGAAGAAGCCGACCGCGAGCTCCTGGCCGACATCGCAAGGTGGGGAAAAGGCAAGAGCTACTTCGTTCGGGACGCCTCGCGTGTCCAGCGCATCCTGCTCGACGAAGCGCGGCGCAAGCAGACCGACACCTTGGTCGAGAAACCCACGCGAGCGATTCCCGTGTCCAATTCCCCACTCATCGCCGACATCGACTTCGACAACGCTCCTGAGCTGCGCGGCTACGTGACCTACGAACCCAGGGACGAAGGCAGCATTCTGCTGGAGACCGACAGCGGAGCCCCGCTGCTGGCCCACCGCAATGTAGGCCTCGGACACACCTGGGTTTTTGCAGCTGACCTCAAGAACCGCTGGGTGGCGCCCTGGTTGGAGTGGTCAGAGTTCGCCAACCTCTTCGGAGGGGTCCTTCGCGAGATGTCAGCCGAGCGATTCGACCCGAACTTCTCGCTGTCGCTGACACGCGAGCTCGACGTGGCCGACGTCCGACTGACCGCCGTTCAGGACGACGGCTCCTTCTGGGACGGACTCGAGCCGCGAATCGAGCTCTCCGGCGTGAGCAGCGACACCATCAGCATGAGCCAGATCGCTCCTGGCCTGTACCATGCTCGAGTCGCCGTCCCCGCCGATCCGAGCGGTGATCTCCGAATTGGCGTCTGGCTGGAAGACGATCGCGTGGCCATGAGCTCGCTCTACACTCCGCAGAGCCTCGAGTACCGCTCAGGCCCACCCGATCTCCAGCAGCTGGCTTGGCTGAGCGAGGTCACCGGCGGTCGTTTCGAGCCGACGTGGGAAGAGCTCGTCAGCGCCATGGACGACTCCGCGACCAGACGCGTTCGCCTGGCGCCCTGGCTGCTTGCGGCAGCCCTGGTCATCTACCTGCTGGAGCTCGTACTGCATCGCACCGGCCGTCTCCGCCCGCGACTCGAGACGGCAGCGGCGACCACGACCGTTGAAGGCTCTGCCCGCCAGCGCTACGCGGCCTGAGACTTCCCAGAGCCTCAGAGTGCCCTCGGGTCAGGGTGAAGCCTCGCTCCAGACACCGGTGCCGGACTCGAACCCGTCGACGAACAGCTCGCCGGGTGACGGCACGTATCCTGGGCGTCCTTGACTGATCTCGATACTGCCGAGATCGAGCCAGTCAGGTCCCTGCTCTGCATTCGCGAACCGCAGAGGGGAACCGGTCTCCAGAGGATTGGGAACTCGCAGGCTCACCGTATAGGTGCCTGGGCCCAGTCCGTGCGGGAGCAGTGCCACCGTCGTCCGGACCGAGCTCTTGCCTGGAACGGCGTCTTCGAGAAACCACTCAGGTATCCAGATCTGTCGGGGACGGCCATCACCAGGGGCGCGCGCGGCAAGCTCGATCGGCCAGTCGTAGTAGAACGGTGCGACACCGGCGTTCTCGAAGCGGACCCCCAGACTGAGCGTCTCGTCATGCGCCACGTCCATGACGCCCGCCTCACTCAGCCACAAGGTGTAACCAAGGAGCTCCGCCGAGACCCGAGCGCGAGCTTCGTCAGCCAGTGGCAGCGAGTCTCCGACCGCAGCTGAATGCAGGGTCCACGAAGCGTGGACAGCGGCGATGGCCGCGTCGAATTCGGCTGCCTGTGGAGCACTCGAGTGAACCACGGCGTCCACGCCGACGGGAA